>NZ_DAMBJX010000086.1:7880-8610 GCF_032067225.1 Brevundimonas vesicularis
GACGGCCGTGGACGGCCAGCGATCCTTGATCAGGCGACACACGTCCAGGCCGCTGGAGTTATCCGCCAGTTGGATGTCGACGAAGGCGATGTCGGGCGGCGCGTCGAGCGACAGCGACTCGACCTCACTCAGGGACATGGCTTCTCCGACCAGCCGGTGGCCTTCGTCCTCAAGCATCGCCTCGAGGTCCATCACAAGCAGGGCCTCGTCCTCGACGACCAGGATGTCGAAGTGAGGCCCGGCGGCGCGCACCTAGCCGCTCACGGGGAAGTCGACGACCGCGCGCGTTCCGGGGTCGGCCGGCAGCCACAACGTCTTGCCGCCGATCTGCTTTGAAAGACGACCGATCAACGTCTTGCCCAATCCCTGATGCGCAGCGCCGGGAATGCCGGGGCCGTCGTCCTGAACAACGACCTGGCCGCCTTGTTCCGTTCTTTTGGCCGAGACCTGCA
Organism: Brevundimonas vesicularis; assembly: GCF_032067225.1. GTDB lineage: Bacteria > Pseudomonadota > Alphaproteobacteria > Caulobacterales > Caulobacteraceae > Brevundimonas > Brevundimonas vesicularis_F. Next base: position 8,333 of record NZ_DAMBJX010000086.1, read on the forward strand.
ATCGGCCGCCGCGATCCTCGGGGAAGCCGTGCTTGATCGCATTGGTCAGCAGTTCGTTGATGATCAGCCCGATCGACGAGGCATGGGTCGAAGGAATGAACATGGGCTCCACATCGACGGACACCTCGATATCGGTGCGTCCTGTCGAGCCAATCACATCGGCGACCAGGGTGTTGGTGAAGGCGCCGACGTCAAACTGGGTGACGTCCTCGGACTGATAGAGTTTGCGGTGAACGGTCGCCAGGGCGTCCACTCGCTCTTACATGGAGTCCAAGGTG
>NZ_DAMBJX010000087.1:0-8121 GCF_032067225.1 Brevundimonas vesicularis
TCGCCGGCGGGGGCGTCTCTGCGGGTTCGAGCCGCAGGCGGCTGCGCAGACCGAACCGCCGCTCTTCGGCGGGCGGCGAGGCGGGAGGCGTTGGGCGATCGGTCCGGCGCTCGGGACGAGGTTCGGGCCGGGCCTCGATCTCTGCGGCCGGCTCGCGACGACGCGCCGGCGTCGTATCGCCCGACACCACGCCCATCAAACGCACGGCCTCGGTCAGCATGTCGTAGTTCCGGCGCACGCGATCCTGGAAGCCGACATCCAGCGCCTCGGTGTCCTCGGCCGCCTTGCGCGACGCGGCCGAAAGGGAGGCAAGGCCTTCCTCGACCGTGGCGCGTACGGCGTCGGCGCGGGCGCGGGCTTCCTGAGGCAGGCGCGCGGCCCGTTCGTCGATGTCGGCGACGGCGGTGTCGATTTCCGACAAGGCGCTGTTGAGGCGTGCCACCAGAGTTTCCAGGCGGCTGACCATCCGCTCGCCGGTCTCTTCGACCAGGCCGGACGTTTCGGTGACGATGCGGCGGGCGTCGGCGATGCGGGCGTCGGCGGCGGTGTCGGCCTTTTGGGCCGCGTCGAACAAGGATTCGCCCAGGCGGTCGGTGCGCAGACGCGCCTGTTCGGCGGCGTCGGCGGCGGCGGCGCGAGAATCCTCGGCCGTGGCGCGCATCTGCTCCAGAGCGCGGCGTGTCTCTTCCATGAGGGCGTCGCGCGCCTCGGCCGCCAGGGCCTCGAAGCGGTCGAGGGCGAGCTTGGTGGCGGAATCGAAGCCGTCGGCCTCGCGTTGCGACATGTCGACGAGAGCGCGGAACTGGTCGGTGGCCGCCTCGACCAGATCGCGCATGGACTCGACCGAGGTCTGGGTGGTGCGATCCAGATCGCCCGCGGCGCTGCGCGTGGCGGAAAGATGTTCGATCAGCTGAGCGCGCTGGCTTTCGACCTGGGCGGAGAAGTCCTCCTGATCGGTGCGCAGGGCGTAGGCGGCGGTGACCAGGGCGGCGCGCTGCTGGCTGAGGCCTTCCTCGACGGACTGGATCTGCTCGGCGACGCCCGAACCGGCGTTCTCAAGTCGGATGGTCTGGCGCGCCAGATCGTCGGACGCCACGCGGGCGGCGTCTTGGGCTTCGCCTGCGGCGGCGGCGAGGTCGGCGGCGCGGGCGGCGAGGGCGGCCTCGGCTTCGCGAAGTTGCGCCTGAGCCAAATCAGAGGCGTCCGCGACCATGCGCGATTGCCGCTCGACGGCGTCGATGACACCCGACGCCTGCGTATCCAGATGGATGCCCAGTGTCTGCATCTGGTCGCGTTCGCGGCCCAAGTTTTCGGTGAGACGACGCGCGGTGCGGCCGGCGTTCTCGGCCGCCTCGTTCAGGCGCGTTGTCTCCTGGGCCAGTGCCTCTCGAAGCAGGGCCATGTCGTTGCGGGCGCGTTCCGCCGCCAGGGTGGCGTGATCGATGTCGGAACGCAGCGACTGAAGCACCTCGCCGGTCTGTTGGGCGGCCAGGGCGGTCGGGGCGACCAAGGCCTCGGCCAGTTGCCGGGCGCGACGCGTCTCTGCGGCCAGACCCGCGCCCTGTCGGACGGCATGGGCCAGCATGATGGCCAGGCCCGCAGGGGCAAGGGCGATCAAGGCGTAGATGGCGATTCGCAGCGGATCCAGTTCTGCCCCGCCGGCGCCGAACTCGTAAGCGGCCCAGGAGGCGACGCCGCCGATCCACAGAGCTGAGGCGACGCCCGCAATCACATAGGCGTGGCGCCCTGACGGCTCGCCCTGGGCCTTGGCTTGAACGGTTTTCACAGCTGGCGGTTTGGACAGCTCGAACGGCGCGGGCGGCTGACCGGCGGTGACGGCCATATCGACAGGAGCCTCTGGCGTCGGTTTCGCATTGACGGGGGCGGCGCCGCGTTCGGCGGCAAAGGCACGTTCCTCGGCCTGGCGCTGCTCTTCCAGCAGGCGACGGCGGCGGCGCTCCGACATCGGCGGCTCGAACGTCGGCTGCACGATCTCGAAATCGGGCTCGGGGATCGGGTCGAGCGAATGCGTCGCCTCCTCTACCGGCATTTCGTCCGAGGTCGACAGATCGACCGGCGCGACGGCCTCGTCGTCGGTCAGCTTCAGCGGCGGCCGTTTGGGAGACTTCATAAGCTCAAAAACTCGATCTCTACGCGGGCGTCCGACAGCGCCAATGAAACCCTAGAGCATGATCGATGCGGACGAAACCGACTCAAGCCCGCAACCTGTCGATGAACCGCGTCACGCAGCGCGCAAAGCGCCGCCGGGTTCAGCAGTCGCGCTTGGATTCGGACAGCAGCGTGGCGTTGGAACCGGTGTCGCGACACTCCACCACACGGCGCACTTCGCGGTCGCCGTGGTTGGGGTTGTGGGTGTCGACGCCGAACTGCGTCAGGACGGCGGCGGCCAGCAGGGCGATGAAGCCAGCGATCAGTTCGACAAGCGCCTGCATTCTACCCTCCCTCGCAGCCTGTATAGCTACGCTCCTTATGCGCCAAATCGGCGAACGTCACAATCCCGCCCTGAAAGATTGACCGAAGGACTCGCGCGTGGAACGGAGGATGCAGGCGCTTCGACACCATGTCACGCGAATCAGACAGATAGGTCGCATGACTTTAGCCGGCGACAGTTACGAAGGCAGTCTGCTGGAGCCGGGGCCCGCCCTGTGGACGTCCGCCGTCGCGCACCGTTTTTCGGTGCTGATGGAAAACGAAGCCTATTTCGACGCCCTCTCGTCTGCGATTCACAAGGCGCAACGCTCCATCGTGCTGCTGGGATGGCAGTTCGATCCACGCACTCATCTGGATCCGGAGACGCGGCCCGGCGACAAATCGGCGGAAATCGGTCGCCAGCTGCGGATGCTGGTCAAGAAGAAGCCGGACCTAGATGTGCGACTGCTCATCTGGAAATCGCCGCTACTGATCGCCGCGTCGCAAGGATTCTATCCGCACAAGGCGCAGCGCTGGTTCCGTAAGCGGATGGTTGAGTTCCGGCTCGATTCCCCCGGTCCTATCGGCGCCTGTCATCACCAGAAGGTGGTGGTCATCGACGACAAGGTGGCCTTTTGCGGCGGCGGCGACATCTCGACCGATCGCTGGGATTCCGACGAACATCTGGACGGCGACCCGCGCCGCGCCCTGCCTAGCGGCCTGATCTGCAAGGCGCGTCACGAGGTGATGAGCGTGATGGACGGACCTGCGGCGCGTGCGCTGGGCGATCTGGCGCGCGAACGCTGGTTCAAGGCGACGTGGGAGCGCACCATCGCGGACGAGGTCGAGGACGATCCCTGGCCTGACGGCGTGCCGGTGCAGATGACCGACGTGCCCGTCGGCATCGCCCGCACAGAGCCGAAATGGTCGGGGCGTCAGGAGGTGCGCGAGAGCGAAGCCTTGCACTTGGAATCAATCCGGCGCGCCAAGCGGCTGATCTATATCGAAAACCAGTATTTCACCTCGCCGGTCATCGCCGCCGCATTAGCCGAACGACTGGCCGAAGTGGATGGACCGCAGGTCATCGTCATCTCGACCGCCAAGAGCCCGAGTTGGTTCGACAGCATGACCATGGACACGGCGCGGGCCGAGGTGCTGCACCGGCTGGAGCAGGCGGACAAATACAACCGCTTCTTCGCCTTCGCCCCGCTGACCGCCGACGGCGACCGGATCATCGTCCACGCCAAGGTGACGATTATCGATGATCGGCTTCTGCGGATCGGGTCCACCAATCTGAACAACCGGTCGATGGGCCTGGATACAGAATGCGACATCGCCGCTGAGCCTGTCGACGCCGCCGGTCGGGCCTTTATCACGGCGCACCGTCACCGGACGATCGCCCATTGGCTGGGCGTCGCGACGGAAGACTATGCGGCGGTCGAGGGCGTCTTCGGCTCGGTGGGGCAGGCGATCTGCAACTTTGAAACCGATCGGCTGAAGCCGCTGGGCTCAGAACCGCCGACGCGCATCCAGCGGATGTTCGCCGAATGGCAGTTCGGCGACCCGACGTCGTCCAGCGACGCCTGGCGGCCTTGGAAGCGTCTGAACCGTTCGCAACGCACGCGACCAGCGTCCGAGGGCGGTCACGCGCCGGGTTGAACGACCTCGAAATCGACGATCAGCGGCAGGTGATCCGAAGCGACGCGGGCCAGGGGCGAGAAGGCGGACCGCACCGCGCGGATGCGGATATGCGGGCTGACGAAACAGTGGTCGATGCGAATGGCGGGGAAGGCCGATGGGAAGGTCTTTACGCTGGGTTTCTGGCCCAACTGACGCTGGCAGTCCTGCAGGCTGCGGCACAGGGTCTGGTAGGGGCGGGTGATCGAAGTGGCGTTGAAATCGCCGGCCAGCAGGATCGGTCCCTCGCATCCACCGACCCAGCCGGATCCGGCCAAGGCTGCGGCCTGAAGACGCTGCTCGCGTGGCACCAGGCCCAGGTGGGTGTTCATGACGTTGACGCCCGTGCCGTCGATCTCGATTTCCGACCAGATCGCCCCGCGCGGTTCCAGCCCCGGAATGCCGCTCACGGTCGGCAGGGCGCCTGCGCGGATCAGCCGTTCGGGATGCGGGGTCAGGATGGCGTCGCCGTACTGTTCCGCCTCGACCCGCATCGCTGGATGGAAACGCGAGGTCATGGCCAGACCGTCGGCGATCGCCTCGGCCTGATCGACGCCGCCCGTCCGTGCGCGGCCGACATCCAGTTCCTGCAGGCAGACGATGTCCGGCTCGAATTCGGCGATCACGGCGACGACCCGGCCGACATCCAGACGGCGATCCGTGCCGACGCAGCGGTGAACATTGTAGGTAAGGAGGCGAGGCATGAGCTGGCGGCTGTTTGAACGTTGACCGTGGGCTAGGCCTTCTGACCCGCGAATGCGACCCCGATGCGACGATCAGAGTAGGATCAGATGATCGGGCAACTCGTTGCGATTGTCGGCGCGTGGCGGAAAATGGCGGGCCAGAACCTCGCCGCACAGACCGATGGCGGCGGCAAAGCCATCGACGGGGCGGTCGGCGCGCAGTTCGCGGGTGAGGACGGCGACGGCCTGAGCCCAGGCGTCCTCATCGACCTTGGCGTAGATGCCTTCATCGGCGATCAGTTCGACCTGATGTTCATCCATGGCCGCGAAGATCAGCACGCCCGTGCGCTCGCGCGTGATATGGACGCCTTGGGCCATGAACTGCTGCAAGGCGGCCTCCCTGACGCGGCCGCGCCTGACGCCGGCGGGCGTCACGAGACGGCGCACGGCTGGGATACGGGTCAGCAGAAAGACAGCAACGAAGACGACGGCCTGCGACAGGGCATAAAGGCCCAGAGCCTGAGCCGTCGTGGCGTCCTGCGCGGCCTGGTGGGCCGCCTCCCAGCCATCGCTGGGCCAGCGAAGATTTAGCACGAACGGAACGAAGACGATTGGGGCCAAAAGCGCCATCGCCGCCGCCCAAGCCAGGCTGACGTCCACATAGGTCGAGACACGACGCGCGACGACGCAGAAGATTTCACCCGACGTCTGACGCTCGGCCGCCGCTATGGCTTCGGCAATGCGGGTGCGGTCGTTGTCCGTGATCTGCATCACCATCCCCCCGAGGCGCCGCCGCCGCCGAAACTGCCGCCGCCGCCGCCAAACCCGCCGCCGCCGAAGCCAGCGCCGCCGCCCCAACCGCCGCCGCCTCTGCCGGAGTTCCGCAGCGCCTCTGACGCGGCCCACAACAGGACTGAGCTGGCATTGCTGCGTCGTCCGCGCCCGGACCGCATGGCGATCAAGAAGATGAACAGGAAAAGCCCGGCGATGATGACCAGCGGAATGACGGATTCGCTCTTGGTGTCGGCTTGCTCGGCCGCGGCGGCCTGGGCGCGCGCCTGCGCCTCCGCCGGGTCGAGCGACAACTGAGCTATGAGGGCGTCGACGCCCTTGATCACCCCGGCCTGGTAATCGCCGTCTCGAAACGACGGCAGGATGTCGTTGCGGATGACCTGAGACGAGAAGGCGTCGGTCAGAATGGGCTCCAGCCCATAGCCGACCTCCACGCGGACCTTGCGTTCATTCGGTGCGACGATCAGCAAGGCGCCGTTATCGTTCTCCTTCTGACCGATGCCCCAGGCGCGACCCAACTGATAGCCGTAGTCCTCGATCTCCTGATCCTGAAGGCTGTTGACCGTCACGACGACCAACTGGTCGGTCGAACTGGCTTCCAGCGCCGCCAGCTTTTCGGTCAGGGCCTGTTCCGTCGCGGGATCGAGCAGATTGGCCTGATCGACCACACGGCCGGTCAGGGGCGGGAAGTCGATCTTGCTCTGCGCGGCCGCCGGAAGGACGAGCAGCAAGGCGATGAGAAGGCCAAAAAGGAGGGCGGCGACGCCCGGCGAACGCCGCGCCCCCGCTTGAAGCGTCGTCACTGGGCGGGCGGGGTCGCGCCTGGCGCCACGGCCGGCGCGCCGCCGCCGGGCGCCGAGGCGTTGGCGGGCGGGGCGTTCAGGTTGAAGTTGACTTGCGGCGCCGACTGGGCGGCGGCGGTGGCGGTGAACAACTGCATCGGCTGCGACCCGCCATGCAGGGTCTTGGCCCAGATCACCTGCGGGAAGGTGCGCAGGGTCGTGTTGTAGTCGCGGACGGCCTCATTGTAGTCGCGACGCGCGATCTGGATGCGGTTCTCGGTGCCTTCCAGCTGAGACTGCAGGGTCAGGAAGTTCTGGTTGGCCTGAAGTTGCGGATAGGCTTCGACCGTCACCAGCAGGCGCGACAGGGCGCCGGACAGTTGGCCCTGGGCCTCCTGATACTGCTGGAAGGCCTGCGGATTATCGAGGTCGTCGGCCGAGACGTTGACCGAGGTGGCGCGGGCGCGCGCGTTGATCACGTCGGTCAGGGTGGTGCGTTCCTGGATCGCGGCGCCTTGAACCGTCGCGACCAGGTTTGGAATCAGGTCGGCTCGGCGCTGATACTGGCTCTGCACGTCGGCCCAGGCCGCCTCGGCCCGTTCCTGCTTGGTCGGAATGGTGTTGTAGCCGCAGCCCGCCACGGCGGGGACGATCATAAGAGCGCCGGTCAGAGCGGCGGCGCGAGCGTTGAGGCGGACCATGACATCTCCCGTTCGGCGATAGCGCCGTTGAGCGGGACTATTCACCGGCCCAATGAATGCATCAAGCGTCCAATGGCTGCGGTTGGATATTGTTGAGGCGGCAGGCGGCCGAATAGGTGTTGGCCAACAAACAGGCGATGGTCATGGGGCCGACGCCGCCCGGCACCGGGGTGATGCGACCTGCGACCTCGACCGCCTCCTTGAAAGCGACATCGCCGACGACGCGGGTCTTGCCCTCGGCGGCCTTGACGGGATCGGCCGAGGGAACGCGGTTGATGCCCACGTCAATGACGGTCGCGCCCGGTTTGATCCAGTTCCCCTTGATCATCTCGGGCCGACCGACGGCGGCGACCAGAATGTCGGCGCGACGGCAGACGTCGGGCAGGTCCCGCGTGCGCGAATGGGCGATGGTGACCGTGCAGCTTTCGCCGAGCAGCAGTTGCGCCATCGGCTTGCCGACGATGTTGGAACGGCCGACGATGACGGCGTTCAGGCCCGACAGATCGCCGAGTTGATCCTTCAGCAGCATCAGACAGCCCAAGGGCGTGCAGGGGACCAGACCCGGCAAGCCGACGGCCAGACGACCGGCGTTGACGACATGAAAGCCGTCCACATCCTTGTCCGGCGAAATGGCGTCCAGAACCACCGTCGCGTCGATGTGGGCGGGCAGGGGCAGTTGGACCAGGATGCCGTGGATGCCGGCATCCGCGTTCAGCTGGGCGATCAGGGCCAGCAGTTCATCCTGGCGAGTAGATTCGGTCAGGCGGTGGGTGTCGGAACGCATGCCGGCGCGCAGCGTCGTCTCACCCTTGTTGCGGACGTAGATCTGGCTGGCCGGGTCCTCGCCGACGATGACGACGGCCAGACCGGGTTTGACGCCGTGCGCGGCTTCCAGCCGGGCGACGGCCGCGCCGACGCGTTCCACCAGGGCGGCCGAGAAGGCCTTGCCGTCGATCAGCGTCGCAGGCGTGGATTGGGCCGACATGGCAGCTCCGTTTGGCGGGAAATCAGTATGGCGGCGATTTACAGCCGTCACGGTTCGCGTCTATGATCCGC
>NZ_DAMBJX010000088.1:0-8038 GCF_032067225.1 Brevundimonas vesicularis
CGAGGCGAAGGCCATCGCCACGTCCCGCCCATCCCCCTCTTTCTCAGTGTTGGTCGGGACACGAAAAGTGTGGTCCCACTAGACACAAACTTCCATTCCGCCGGAAGCGGACCTTCGGAAGGTCAGCAATGAGTCAGAAGCGGACCCCAAATACCCACGAGAGATCGAGCATCTCCGGCACCCTTCACCACCGTAGATCTACGGGTTCGCGCTATCCCAACCCGACCGCTAATGTCGCCCTGGCGTCAACCAAATCGCCAGAGGCCGCACCCGCATGCCCGCCGCCCCTCACTCCCACTCGATTGCTCTAAGCTTGATAAGATCATGAATCAGTTGGTTTTTTCGCGACCCACATACTTTAACACCGGCTCGCCGCCCGACCGTTCGGCTTGGTTCTGAAAACATTAGATAAATAGACCGATGTAAAAACCGCGTGATCGCGCAATCTTTCGAGACGTATTGACAATCTCAAACTCGAATTAACAATCGATTCTTGCGCGTTCACTTGCCTCCGCTAGACTAGCATGAACAGAACCTACATCGCCATCGCTGACGCCGGCAGAGCGTAGTGCATAACCAGCATCCAGATCGCCATGGCGATCATCATCAGGTTCTCGGTCAGGGATAGGAAGCCAAGCGGCACATTGCTGTCTCCACCGACGCAGGCGCATTTCAGTTCGCGCTTGTCGATGTAGACAGCCTTGAAGACCGAGGCCGCGCCAATGCCGCCGATGAACAGGGCCACCGGGACCGACAACCAGGTCAGGACGCCCGCGACCATCAACGCGCCTGCCCCGAACTCGGCGAACGGATAGACCTTGCCGTATGGCACCCACCGCTTGGCCAGCAGGTCGTAGTTCAGGAACATGGATGAGAAGCTCTCGATGTTCTGGAGCTTCAGCATGGCGAGGGCCATCATAGACAGGGCGATAAACCACTCCCCTGCCCGCACGGTGAACGGCGTGCCAAAAATCGTCAGGCTGAGCATCGTCGCCATCACGGCGGTGGTCAGGAAGACGACGAGGACCGGCGTGTAGGTGGTCGCCTTGGGATCGCGGACCTTGAGACCGAGATAGCGGCGCAGATCGTCGTGGCCGCCGACACGCTGGCCGTCGATGAAGACCTGAGGCGTCGTCTTGACGCCGTGCTCGGCCTTGAAGGCGTCGGTCTGCTCGCGGGTCGTGAGCCAGTGGTCCTCGACCTTGTAGCCCCGGCTCTTGAGAAGATGCCGGGCCTTGAGCCCCCACGGACAGGTGTGGTCGGGCATCACCATCCGATAGATGACAGCGGTCTTGGTCATTGCAGGCTCCTTGATCTTCAAATCCGAGCTACAGCTCTTAGGTTCCGTACCTAGATACGGAGTCAAGCATGAACGTTCGGACGATCGCAGGGTTGGCGCGAGACGGCGGCGTCGGGGTGGAGACTGTCCGCTTTTATCAGCGTCGCGGATTGCTTTCGACGCCTGACAAATGGTCGCGTGATGGCGCTGGCGCGGGCGTTCGACGCTATGGCGAGGAGGACGTGCGCCAGCTGAAGTTCATTCGCTCCGCACAGACGGCGGGCTTCACCCTCGAGCAGATCAAAGAGCTGTTGTCGCTCGACGCTGGCGAGGATCGCACGCGCGCCCGTGCGTTGGCCGCGGAGAGGCTGGAGGCGCTGGATCGAACCATCTCCGATCTTGAGACGGCGAGAGCGGCGTTGCGCCGACTGGCGAGCGCCTGCGCGGCGAACGACAGCGGACCGTGTCCGATCATTTCAGCCTTTCAGGGTGAAAAGGTTTGAAATCGTGCCCTGTCTTGGCGAACGGGTGGGATGGCCGGCATCCGTCCCGCCTGGAAAAACGCAATCCGACTGCGTAGCCGCGCAAGCGTGAGGACCGGAACGTCCCATAGCCAGAACTGTTCGTTGATCATCACTTTCGGAGAACGAAGATGTCGATCAAGCTGAACGCCGGTCTGGCGACCGCCGCCCTGTCCGTGCTCCTGACCGCGTGCAGTCCTGCGGGTCAGGCCGATAGAACCGAGACGGCCGATGCGGGCTCGGCGACTGAACAAAGCGCTCCGGCGGCCCAGCCGATGGCGGGGCCTGAGACGCCCTATTCCGCGTCCGAACAGCAGATGCATCATGCCATGATGCAGGCGCACGGCGCAGACCCGCAGGAGACCTATGCCCTGAAGATGATCGAGCACCACCGGGGCGCCATCGCTATGTCGGAGGTCCTGATGCGGGAAAACCCCGATGCCGCGCTCCGCCAGATGGCCGAAAAGACGATTACCATGCAGCGCCAGGAGATCACGGAGCTGGAGCAGTGGGTCGCGCAACATCGATCCAGCGCAACAGCCCCCGCCGCGGGTTCGGTGCAGCCCGGAGCCTGATGCGGGACGATTACGCGCGGGAAATGGTCTGCCCGCGCGTATGTGCTTTTGGACGGCGTCGATCGTCGGCGTCGGTTCGCCGGCGGGAGGTCCCTCATGCACGACAAGAGCTATCGCAACCTGGCGATTGAACTCATCGTCCACTTCATCATCATGTATTTGGTGATGTTCACGATGATCGCGACGCTCGATCACTTCAACTTCAATCTGAACAACGTCTACATGACGCTGATGATGGTCGCACCAATGGCCATCCTTATGCTGGTTCTGATGCGCGAGATGTATCCGAACAATCGTCTCAACCTCGCCATCGGGCTGACCGCGATGATCATCTTCGCGGGCAGCTTCTACGCCATGCGCACCCAGGCGGCGATCGGCGACAAGGAACTCATTCGCGGGATGATCCCCCACCACTCCGGCGCGATCCTGATGTGCGGCAAGGCCAAGCTGAGCGACCCAGAACTGGTCGCGCTGTGCGGAGAGATCGTCGAGGCGCAGGAGCGCGAGATCCGCCAGATGCAGGCCATTCAGGATCGGCTCTGAGGGCTTTCCGGCGGGACATTTCCGCTGGTCCCGCCAAGCGGCCATTCCCGTTCGAGGCGACGGCAGGCGGCTTCGCTCGCCGCCGCGAGGTTTGTCGTCGTTTCCACGGAGTGAGGCCATCCAGCGTCGGCCGCCGTTGGCGAGGGGAATGTCGACGCGACGCGTAGACTAGTCGAAGGCCGGAGCGGCCAATCGTCAGGAGACACAGTATGCGTGCATTCAACCCAGTTCCCTATGTCGCCTTGGCGGCTGCGGTCGTCCTCGCCGCTGGACCAGCTGCGGCTCACGCCCGTCTTGTCAGCGCCACGCCCGCACCGAACGCCACGGTCGGTGCGACCCGCACACTGACCTTGACCTTCAGCGAGCGCTCTGTGCCTGCGTTCTCCGGCTTCGACGTGGTCAACTCGGCCGGCGAGAAGCTCGCGGTCCGCACTTCGGTCGCTGAAGACGGCAAGACCCTGACCGGGACTCTGACGCGACCGCTGACTGCTGGCGACTATCGCGTCGACTGGCGCATCGCCTCGAGCGACGGTCACCGCATGACCGGCTCGTACACCTTCACGGTGCGCTGACGCCGTGCTCGAGATCGCGGTCGTCGCGCTCCGGTGGCTCCAGTACGCCGGAGCCGTCGTCCTTCTCGGGACGCCGTTGTTCCTGTTGTACACCTTCAGGCGCGGCGACGGCGTGGATCTCACCTGGTCGCGCGCGATCCTGATAGGGTCAGGTTTGGTCGTCGTCGCGAGCGCGCTCCTGGCGCTACTCGCACAGACAGCGGTCATGGCGGGCTCGCTGGCGGAAGCCATCAAGCCTGTGTCTCTGTCTTTCATGATCACCGGCACGGCCTTGGGGAAAGCCATGGTCGCGCGGGCCGCCCTCGCCCTCGCAGCCGTCGTCGCGGTCCTGGCCTTGAGACCGGGCAAGACGGCCTGGAGCATCTCGCTAGGCCTTGGGCTCTTCGTGGTCGCGAGCTTCGCCTGGACAGGACACGGCGCGGCGACAGAAGGCCCCGAGGGCCTGGTCCACCTCGCCTCCGACATGGTCCATTCCGTCGGGGCGGCCCTTTGGCTTGGTGCGCTTGTAGCGCTGACGATACTGCTGCTTCGCCGCCCCGGGGTCGACGATGGGGCCCTCTACCGTGCCTTGCATGGGTTCTCGGGCCTGGGCACGCTCGCCGTAGCCCTTCTTGTGGCCACGGGTCTCGCGAACAGCTGGTTCCTCGTCGGATCGGAGCGTTTCGTGAACCTTGGCGAAAGCCTCTATGGACAGCTTCTGATCGCCAAGCTGGCGCTCTTCGTGCTGATGCTGGGCCTGGCGGCGGACAACCGTTTCCGCCTGACACCCGCCCTGCGTCTGGAACTGGAGCACACAGGACAGTCAATCTCGGCGGTTCGACGGCTGCGGCGCAGTATCGTCACGGAGACGGCCCTCGGGCTCGTCGTCCTCGCCGTCGTCGCGCTTATGGGCACCCTCCCTCCGCCGGTCGCGACGTGATCCGACGATCTAGTGGCCCGCGGCGTGGAGCACCGCTGCGGTCGTGGCGCCATTCTCCGAGGTCGAGATGTTGTCACGTCCTCCCATCGGGCTTCCCGGATCCCGGCTTAAGCGGACAAATACGGTCTGAACGCCGCGCGCTTTCGCACTGAGGCGTTCAAACCGGAGAGGCGGATTACCGCGGAGCGCGCGACGACCAGTGAATGTGATGGATGCGCCAGCCGTCGGCGTGGCGCTTTAGCACCATGGTTTCCGTTGTCAGACGGTCCACGGCGCGTCCGTTGAACTGACCGGTGGTGCGGCCTTCGCTCGTGATCCACGCCACATCGCCGTCCGCCCAGCCCGATCTGCGGCTTACGACATTGTCCGACGCGGCCGCGAAGGCGGCGTCCGACGCAAGATGGTGAGAGGCGTATTCGTCGCGCGAGCGCTCCGCTCCGCCCTCTTCAAAGATCATGACGTCGGGGGCCAGAAGCAACAGGGCGGCAGATGTGTCACCGGCCTTGAGCGCGGCATGGAAGGCATCGACGGTCGTGGCCGCCTCCGTCGCTTCCGCGCTGATCGACCCCGCGGTCTGGGCATGGCCGTGAGAATGGTCCTGCGCGACAGCGGGCGTCACCGACAGGACGGCGAGAGAGAGGGCGAGAACGAGAGGTTTGGGGGACATGATGGGCTCCGGCTTATGAATCAGGTGAGACAAGGTCAGGTCAGGTGGGCGGGTTGTGACGGGCGAACACCTGCGTCGCGCCGGAGCGAAGCACCAGCAGCGTGTCGTAAGGGTCCTTGTGTCCCTGCGGCGTCTCCATGCCGGGCGAACCGAGGGGCATGGCCGGAACCGCGAGACCGAGCGCTGCCGGCCGCTCGGCAAGCAACCGTATGACGTCCCGTGCCGGAACATGGCCCTCTACGACATAGCCATCAATCAACCCGGTGTGGCAGGAGGCCAGGCTGTCCGGAAGCCCCCGGCTGCTGCGGACGGATTGGAGGCTCGGCAGAACGGTGATGGTCGTGTTGAAGCCAGCCTCCCGCATGTGCGAGATCCAGGCGTCGCAGCACGCACAGGTTGGCGTCTTGAAGACCGTGAGGGTTCTCGACGCCTGGGTCTGGGCGCAGGCTGTTCCGGTCAGGGCGACGCTGACGGCGGCGCCTAAGAAAAGCCTTCGGTGGAGGTAGGCGGTCGTCAAAAGGGCTCTCCTGATCGCTGTGAACGGTGCGTCTGGCGTCGGCATCCGGCATCCGACCGAAGGTGCGCCGCCTCAGCCACTGGCGGCTCGGTCGCTCGACCAGACCATAGATGGCGGCCGCCGCGGCGAGGGTCACCGCCAGCATCGCCGCCAGTTCCAGAAGCCCCATTCGATAGTCGCCCGGCCAGCCCCCGATGGCCTGGCCGGCATTGCGCCAGACCATCAGGATCGGAATATGGACGAGGTAGAGGGCGAACGAGGCCTCACCGGCGAAGATTGCGACCGGGTGCGACAGGAAGGTTCTGACACCCGCCTTGGCGAGCAGCGCCAAGGCGAGAACGAAGGGTCCCGACGCGGCGACGATAAGGCGATCATCGGCCCCGATCTGCATAGCGAGCAAGAGGAGCGCGGTGGCTCCGACGGCGCCGACGATCGCGACGCGCGGGGACGGCGCCCAGCGCGCTCCGAGATAGTAGAGGCCAATCCCGAGCAGGAACTCCGGAATGATGCGCAAGACGCCCATATTGTCTTCCGCCCGGGGCAGAACCGAGCCGAACCAATGCCGGTAGATCGCATCCAGCAGGATGAACAGGCTCGTCGCCGCGGCTACGAGCATCCATGGCCTGTGTCGAAACCGCAGGGCGACCGCAGCATAGGCTGGAAAAGCGAGATAGACGAACCATTCGGCTGACAGCGACCAGGCGGGCCCGTTCCACAGGACCATCCCGTCTCGCGGCAACCAGGCCTGAACCAAAAAGAGGGTGGCCAGAAAATCCGCAGGATTGAACCGCCCGGGCTCCAGGCCGATGCCCAACACCGGCGCGGCGAGCACCAGCAACAGCATCGCCAACAGGATGAACAAATGCGCCGGGTATATGCGCGCGAACCGCGCCGCGATGAACCGCCTGTAGTTCACTGGCTGATCACCCTGCAGGTAAACGTGGGTGAGGATGAACCCAGACAGGATGAAGAAGATATCGACCCCGAGACGGGCCCGGTTTAACAGTCCGGCCGCACCTTCGGGCAGCGTCCATGGCAGCTGGTAGTGAAACAGCACCACGCCGAGCGCGAGGAAGAACCTCACCCCCGTCAGCGGATCGAGCCGATCCGGAAACGGACCCGCGGCCGGATCTGTCCTCTCGCTCACATCGCCTCCCCCGACACGAGCGGGTCCTCCCGGTCGTTCTCTGGTATCTACGCGGCGGACATCTCGTCCCCTCGTAAGGGGCCGGACGGTTTGGCGCGTATGGCAAAGGGGGCGTGATGCAGGTGCGCAATGACTGATGAGATCGAACGACTGATTGCGGCGGAAGGGCCAGACGATGCGGGGCGGCTGGACGGCCTGGAAGACGCTGTCTGGACACGGATCGCCGTGCGCCGGGAGGCGGCGTCAATGGGCCAGGTTCGGGTCGCCGCCGTAGGGCTGGCGCTCGTGCTCGGCGTGGCCAACGGTGGATTGCTCCTCGTGGCGTCGCCGCGGCCTGAGCCCTCTGAGTTGCGCATCTTCACCGTCTCGGCGGGCCTGTCGCCGCTCGGTCCACTGGATGCCCGGGGATGAGAGCGCGCTGGAAATCGATCGTCCTGACAGCCGTGCTGGCGGCGCTCGCCAGCGGCGCGGCGACCTGGGCGAGCGCAACCTGGGTCATGCGCGAGCGTCAGCCGCCGAGCCTGCATAGCGTCGTCCATGAGCAGTTGAACCTGAGCGCTGAACAGGATGGTCGTCTGGACGCGATCGAAGCGCGCTTCGCCGCGCGCCGCCCCGGGCTGGAGGCAGAAGTGCGAGCCGCCAACCGCGAGCTCGCCGCCGCCATCGCTGCAAGCGATGGGAACACGCCCCAGGTGCAGACGGCGGTGGATCACTTCCACGTGGCCATGGGCGATCTGCAGAAGGCGACCATCGCCCACGTCTTCGAGATGCGGTCGGTGCTCACCCCCGCGCAGGCCGAGGTCTTCGACGCCGCCGTGGTGGACGCCCTGCGTGCCGACGCCGGCTAGGCGCGGCGCGTGAAGGACGGCGACAGCATTGAAGCCCGCGCGGCTGGCGGCGACGCCGGCGCGTTCGGCGCCTTGATGGCGGCGACCAAGGGCGATCTCTACAGGTTCGTGCGCCGCTATGTCGGCGACGAAGCGGAAGCGCACGACCTGCTCCAGGAAACTTACACCGCCGCATGGCTCGCCCTGCGAAGGTACGATCCGGCTCGCCCCTTCGAGGTCTGGCTCCGCTCGATCGCCCTGAACAAATGCAGGGACTGGAGCCGTCGGCGTGCGGTGCGTCGGGTGGTGCGCGGCGTCATGGGCCTCGACGCCCCCGAAGCGTCAGCGGTCCGGATGGAAACGCCATCTCCCGAAGCCCGACTGGACGATCGCCGTCGCGCCGAGGCGCTGCGCAGCGCGCTGACCCGCCTGCCTGACGGCCTCAAGGCCCCTCTCCTGCTCGCTACGCTC
>NZ_DAMBJX010000089.1:0-7742 GCF_032067225.1 Brevundimonas vesicularis
ACCGCCGCGCTTGATGACCTGCTCCAGCGCCGGGACCATGGCCTCGCCGCCGTCCAGGCCGAACCGCTTGGTGCCGGGGAAACGCTTGTGCAGGAAGCGTTCGAAACCTTCGGCCTCGACCAGCTTGGACAGGATGGCCAGCTTGCCTTCCTTGGAGAAGGCGTTCTGCTCGAACTTGTCGGCGCCCTCGAACCGCTGCTGCAGCCAGGATTTCTCTTCCGGTTCAGCAATGTGCATGAACTGGATGCCGATATTGCCGCAATAGGTGCGTTTCAGGATCTCCAGCACTTCGCGGATCGTGCCGGTCTGAAGACCAAGCACGCCGTCCAGGAAGATCGGACGGTCCAGATCGGCGCCGGTGAAGCCGTAAAACTCGGGCGTCAGCTCGGGGTTCTCGACCGGCTGTTCGATGCCCAGCGGGTCCAGTTTGGCCTGCAGGTGCCCGCGCACGCGATAGCTGCGGATCAGCATCAGGGCGCGGATGGAGTCGTGGGCGGCGGCGCGGATCGCATCGGCCGAGACGTCGGCGGACGCGGCCTTGGGCGCAGCAGCAGCCGGCGCAGCGCCGGCCTTTTTGGGATCGGGCTTCGGCGCCGGCCAACGACCGTCGAAGACGCCGGTCTCCTCCGTGGGTTCGGTCGCCACGCCGCGACCCCAGCTGCCGGCGCCGGCCGAAGCCGTCACCAGCGCGGCGTTGTCGCGCAGCTGGTCGAAAAAGGCTTTCCATTCGGCGGAAACGGAGCCGGGGTCTTTCGCCCACTTCTCCTGAAGCTCCTCGACGTAGGCCGCATTGGACCCGTAGAGGAATGAGGTCTCGGCAAAGACCTGGTTCAGCCGACCGGCATCGTCCGCCATCGTTTCGCAATCCCTGGGCCCCGACGGACACATCTCCGTGAGGGGCGCGCCCGTCATATAGGCGTCGTTTCCTGACGGGTCATGACCGAAACGGGGCAATTTGGTAGGAAATTGGTCGCAGGCCCAAGAAAAAACGCCCCCGGCCTGAGCCGAGGGCGTTCATCGATGCGTCACACGGCATTTTTGATGCCGAAAAGGCGCTCAAGCAGCGAGGCGCCGCGCGGCGAGCGTAGCGCCCGCGCGTAGCACGCACTTGGAAGCCTCAGCCCTTCAGAACTTCGACCAGGGTCTTGCCGAGGCGCGCAGGCGATTCCGACATGCGGATGCCGGCGGCTTCCATCGCCGCGATCTTGGATTCCGCATCGCCCTTGCCGCCCGAGACGACGGCGCCGGCGTGGCCCATGGTGCGGCCCTTCGGAGCGGTACGGCCCGCGATAAAGCCGGCCATCGGCTTCTTGCGGCCCTTCTTGGCTTCGTCGATCAGGAACTGGGCGGCGTCTTCTTCCGCGCCGCCGCCGATTTCGCCGATCATGATGATCGAGGTGGTTTCCTCGTCGGCCAGGAACAGCTCCAGCACGTCGATGAATTCGGTGCCCTTGACCGGGTCGCCGCCGATGCCGACGGCCGTGGTCTGGCCCAGGCCTTCGTTGGTGGTCTGGAACACGGCTTCATAAGTCAGGGTGCCCGAACGCGACACGATGCCGACCGAGCCCTTCTTGAAGATGTTGCCCGGCATGATGCCGATCTTGCACTCGTCCGGCGTCAGGATGCCGGGGCAGTTCGGGCCCAGCAGACGCGACTTGGAGCCTTCCAGGCGACGCTTGACCTTGACCATGTCCATCACCGGGATGCCCTCGGTGATGCAGGTGATGAAGGGGATTTCGGCGTCGATGGCTTCGATGATGGCGGCGGCCGCGCCCGACGGCGGGACGTAGATCACCGAGGCGTCGGCGCCCGTGGCGTCCTTGGCTTCGGCGACCGAGGCGTAGATCGGCAGGCTCTCACCGTGCGATCCGGTCCAGTTCGTGCCGCCCTTGGACGGGTGCACGCCGGCGACCATCTGGGTGCCGTGATAGGCCAGGGCCTGTTCGGTGTGGAAGCCGCCGGTCTTGCCGGTCAGGCCCTGGACGATGATCTTGGTGTTCTTGTCGACGAGAATGGACATGGGTCTGTGCTCTGAATTCGATGTGTCAGCGGGGCGGTGGCGAGTAAGGCCGAAGCCTTAGCCGACCGCCGCGACGATCTTCTGGGCGGCGTCGTCGAGGTCGTCGGCGGCCTGGATGGTCAGGCCCGACTCGTTCAGGATTTTCTTGCCCAGTTCGGCGTTGGTGCCTTCCAGACGCACGACCAGCGGCACCTTCAGGCCCACTTCCTTCACGGCCGCGACCACGCCCTCGGCGATGACGTCGCACTTCATGATGCCGCCGAAGATGTTGACCAGGATGCCCTGGACGTTCGGGTCGGCGGTGATGATCTTAAAGGCCGCCGCGACCTTCTCCTTGCCGGCGCCGCCGCCGACGTCGCAGAAGTTGGCCGGCTCCTTGCCGTACAGCTTGATGATGTCCATCGTCGCCATGGCGAGCCCTGCGCCATTGACCATGCAGCCGATGTTGCCGTCCAGCGAGACATAGGCGAGGTCCCACTTGGACGCTTCGATTTCCTTGGCGTCTTCTTCGGTTTCGTCGCGCAGTGCCTTGATGTCGTCGTGGCGGAACAGGGCGTTGCCGTCGAAGCTGACCTTGGCGTCCAGAACGCGCAGGTGACCGTCCTTCATGACGATCAGGGGGTTCACCTCCAGCATGTCCATGTCCTTCTCAACGAAGGCCTTGTACAGGGCGGGGAACAGCGACTTGGCGTCTTCGGCCGCGGCGCCCGTCAGGCCGTAGGCGGCGGTGATGGCGGCGACGTCGGCGTCGGTCACGCCCGCGCTCGGGTCGATGACGATGTTCTGGATCTTCTCGGGCGTGTCGTGGGCGACGGTTTCGATGTCCATGCCGCCTTCGGTCGAGACGACGAAGGCGATGCGGCCATAGGCGCGATCGACCAGCAGCGAGCAGTACAGTTCACGCTCGATGTCGGCGCCGTCCTCGATGTAGAGGCGGTTGACCTGCTTGCCGGCGTCGCCCGTCTGGGCGGTGACCAGGGTGTTGCCCAGCATTTCCTTGGCGTGAGCGACGGCTTCCCCGACCGAAAAGGCCAGGCGAACGCCGCCCTTGGCGTCGGCCGGCAGTTCCTTAAACTTGCCCTTGCCGCGGCCGCCGGCGTGGATTTGCGACTTCACGACATAGAGCGGGCCGGGCAGCGATTTGGCGGCCGCCTCGACCTGATCGACCGACGTCACCGCGACGCCTTCGGCGACGGGTGCGCCGAAGCCTTTGAGGACCTGCTTGGCCTGATATTCGTGAATGTTCATGGGGGACCGTCGCAACCGCTGCTGGGAGAGTTGCGGGGCTTATAGGCCCCACCCCTTCGCAGGTGCAACCGTCCACAGGCCCCCTTTAGTCGACCCAGTCCTTCTTGAGGGTGCGCGACGCCCCGATCAGCAGGATCGCGGCGAGCACATAGAAGCCCATGCCGGTGTAGATGGCCCAGCGCAGGCTTTCCTCTCCGAAGCGCGGGGCCAGCAGGTCGCTCATCCAGCCGAAATAGTAGAAGCCGACCGCGATCCCGAGCAGATTGTTCAGCAACAGGAACAGGGCCGAGGCCGTCGAACGCATGGCAGCCGGCACCAGATGCTGAACCGCAGCCGTGATCGGACCCAGCCAGGCCAGGTTCAATCCGGTCGGCAGCAGGAAGATCAAGAAGGCCAGGGTCAGCTGCTGAACGTGGCTGCCGCCGCCGGGCAGAACCAGGCCGATCAGCCACGGCGAGTTCATCGCCAGTATGAAACAGGGCGCCGAGATCAGAAAGGCGACGGCGGGCGTCAGCGGATAGGCGCCCTTGCCCTTCTTGGACAGCTTGTCGGCGATCATGCCGCCCAGCCAGATGCCCAGGATGCCGCCGATCAGGGCGATGCCGGAATAGTAGATGCTGGTCTGTTTCAGGGTCAGGTCGAAACTGCGCATGAAGAACAGGGGCAGCCAGCCGGCCACGCCATAGCCGCATACCGACGATGAGGCAGCGCCCAGGCCCAGGAGCCAGAAGCTGGGCTTCTTGATCACCACCGAGGCGGTACGCCTCGCGATCATCAGCGAGACGCCGATCACCACCGCCAGCAGGCCGCCGAACGCCATCACCAGCGGATTGCCCAACGACGTTCCTATCAGCCAGCTCAATGCGCCGAGGATCAGCAGGCCGGCGCCGAGACCCAGCATGATCTGGGCGGCGATCTTGCCGGCCCGGTCCGTACCAACGGGGGCGGCGGCCAGGGCCGCGACCTGGGCCTCGGTCTTTATGGCGTCCGTCCCGCCGCGCCTGGGATCCCGCACCGTCAGACGCAGCAGGGGCGCGACCAGCACGCCCAGCAGGCCGACCACGATGAAGGCCGTGCGCCAGCCGTAAGTCGCCGCCAGCAGGCCGCCGACCAGGGTGCCCGCCGCCATGCCCAGCGGAATTCCGAAGGCGAAGGCCGCCATGGCCCGCGCGCGCTGATGCGGCGGGAAATAGTCGGCGATCAGCGAATAGGCCGGAGCCACGCCGCCCGCCTCGCCGATGCCCACGCCCATCCGGCACAGGAACAGCTGACCGAACGACCCGGCCATGCCGCATAGGGCGGTGAAGCCCGACCAGACGGCCAGGGCACCGGTCATGATCCAGACCCGGCTGAACCGGTCCGCCAGCCAGGCCAGGGGAATGGCCAGCGTCGAATAGACCGAGGCGAAGGCGATGCCGCCCAACAGGCCGAACTGGCTGTCGGACATGCCGAACTCTTCTTTCAGAGGCGCGGCCAGGATGCCGATGATCTGGCGATCCAGGAAGTTCAGCATGTAGATCAGGATGAGGACCGCCAGCACATAGTAGCGGTAGCCGGGCCGCTCAGGCCGCTCGGGCCGCGCCTCCTGGACCGTCAGCGTCTCCGTCGTCATCGGCGTTTCCCCTCGGCGTCTTGTTGTTTGTTGCGGCGAGCCTAGCCGCAAGTCCGGCCTGTGCAAAATAGGCCCCATGAAGCGAAAAAGGGCGGCGGCCCGGAGACCGCCGCCCCTCGTCGTCAGGCGTTATGGATGTGGATCAGAACTTCAGACCCAGGGTCGCCGTGACGGTGCGCGGCGGGCCGTAGAAGCCGATGATCGAGTTGCCGGTCAGGGCGCCAGGGAAGGTGTAGCCGCCGACGCGATAGCGTTCGTCGCCCAGGTTCTTGCCGTGGACGCCGAAGGTCAGGCGATCGTCTGACGAGGTCCAGACGATGCTGGCGTCATACATCCAGTAGGCGTCCTGATCGAGCAGCGGCGCGGGCGTTTCGAACTGCTGATAGGCGCCGCGGTAAGCGACCGACGGGATGAAGGCGATCGACGAACCGTTCTCCATGACCCAGTTGTAGTTGGCCGAGATCGATCCGGTCCATTCCGGCGTGTTCTGGAAGTCGCGCTGCGAGGATACGTCGACGACGCAGCCCGGCAGGGTCGGGCAGGACGTATTGCCCGAGGCCGTCGGGATGTAGGCCAGGAACTGGTCGAACTTCGCGTCGATATAGCTCAGCGAGGCGTTGAACGTCAGGGCGTCGGTGGCGCGCACGCGGCCTTCGAACTCCCAACCGCGGATCGATGACGAGCCGACATTGTCCACCACCGAGGCGACGGTCGCGCCGGCCGGATACTGGGTCGTGATCTGCTGGTTCTCGTAGCTGGAATCGAAGATCGCGGTGGCGAAGGTCAGACGACGATCCAGCAGCGAACCCTTCAGCCCGATCTCATAGGTCTCGACGGTCTCGGGCGCATAGCCGTTGACGGTGGCGGGATACAGGACCGCATCGCCGCGCATGTCGAAGCCGCCCGACTTGAAGCCCTCGCCCCACGACGCGTAGGCCGTCAGATCGGGGCCGAACTTGTAGTTGACCGAGACGCGCGGCGTGAACTTCTCGAACTCGCGCGTGCGGGTGTAGTTGGTGCGCGGCGCGCCCAGCGGCACGGCGGCGTTGTTGCCGAAATAGGGGCTGCGGATGCCCAGATACTGCTGACGGAAGACGGTGCCTTCCTTCTCGTCCTTGGTGAAGCGTCCGCCGACCGAGACCGACAGGGCGTCGGTGAAGTCATAGGAGAAGTCGGCGAAGGCGGCGTAGCTCTTGGTCGCCACCGAACCCGAGGTCAGGGTCGTTAGATTGGCCAGACCCACGACGGTGTCGAACGCGCCCGAGGCGTTGGCGTCCATGTAGAAGACGCCGGCGACGCCGTTCAGGCGGCCCGCGCTGACCAGAACCTGGAATTCCTGGCTGAACTGGTCGTCGTCATAGGCGGCGGGGATGTCGAGGATGGGCTGGGGCAGGTTGTCGAAGTCGATGTTGCCGCGCGTCAGGCCTTCACGATAGGCGGTGATCGACTTGAAGGTGAACATGTCGCTCATCTCCCACTCGCCGGTCAGCGACACGCCGCGCGTCTGGACGCGGTTCTTGTCGCCGGCGCCGGCGTTGGTGTCATAGACATCGGCGGGCGACGGGGCGAACTCGCGGTGGCCGTGCCGCGCGTTGGAGTCGTCGTTCACCAGATCGCCGGCCAGACGGAAGAACAGGCTGTCGGTCGGGCTCCATTCCGCACTAGCGCGGAAGGCGGTCACGTCCTTGTTGTAGTGTTCGTTGCCGGTGTTCAGGTTTTTGCCGTAGCCGTCACGCAGATAGCGGGCCAGGGCGGCCGAGACCTTGAACTCGTCGCTGAACGGCAGCTGGGCGCTGGCGATCACGTCGCGCTGGTTATAGCTGCCGTAGGAGGCGCGCAGGCGTCCCTCGGGCTCGTCTGCGTCAATTCGGCTGGTGACGTATTTGATGGCGCCGCCGATAGTGTTGCGGCCGTAAAGCGTGCCTTGCGGACCACGCAGCACCTCGACCCGCTCCACGTCGAAGATGTCCAGAACGGCGGCCTGCGGACGGGCCACATAGACGTCGTCGATATACAGGCCGACGCCGGGATCAAAGCCCCACAGCGGATCCTGCTGACCCACGCCGCGAATAAAGGAGATCAGGGTCGAGTTCGAGCCCCGCGCGGCGTTCAGCGTCAGGCTGGGCGTCGAGCGCGCCAGTTCGGTGATGTCCAGGGCGCCGCGTGCCTCAAGCTGTTCGCCGCTGACGGCGGTCACGGCGACCGGCACATCCTGTAGGCTTTCTGCGCGGCGGCGCGCGGTGACGACGATGTCGTCGACGGTCGCCGCATCTTGGGCGTTCGCGGCCTGAGCGGTCGCCTCCGCGTCCTGGGCGACCGTGGCCCCCGCAAGCACGCCCCACGCCGCGCCGGCCAGCAGCGCGCACTTCACATGACGGTTCATGATCCTAGACCCCTTTGTCGTTTCCAGCCCGATGGACGCTTTTATTCAGCGTTCAATGATTTTCACGGAAACTACCCGGTTTCGGCCGTCTGTCAAACACTGGACTGACGCAGCGTCACTTGGATCGCCGACCGTGGCGCCGTTGCACCGTCGCGGTCGTGCGCCTAGCCTTGCCGGATGAGCAAGCCTGAAGCCGTCCCTTCCACAGCCCGTCCTGTCGCTGCGGCGCGTCGCAAGGCGGTCGGGGCGACGCCGGCGCGACGCGGCCGCCCGCCCAAGACCGAGGCCAAGGCGGCGGGCGAGACGCGCGATCTGATCCTGGATGCGGCCGAGGACCTGTTTTCCAAACATGGCTTCTACGGCGTCACCATCCGCGAGGTGGCGCGCGAGGCCGGTGTCGATACGGCCCTGGTCCACTACTATTTCGGGGCCAAGCGCGAGCTGTTCGATGCCGTCTTCCTGCGCCGGGCCGAGGTCTG
>NZ_DAMBJX010000090.1:0-2317 GCF_032067225.1 Brevundimonas vesicularis
GTCGCTCTTGACCGGCACCGGGTTGAACTTGGACGCCGCATTGACGTCGCGGATGATCGCGCGACGGCGCTCCAGCGTGTCGGGCAGCAGCCGTCCCAAAAGGTCCAGGGTCTGGTCCAGATCCTTGGTCTCGTCGCGCACCACCAGCACACGGAAGCTGGGGCGGTTGCCGGCGATGACGACGCCGTTGCGGTCCTTGATCAGGCCGCGCGGCGGCGGGACCATGCGGAAGTTGAACTGGTTCTGCGACGACAGGGTCGCATATTCCTGAGCCTGAACGACCTGCAGCTGACCCAGCCGTCCAATCAGCGCGGTGATCCCCAGCGCCGTCGCCCCGCCGAGCACGAAGGTGCGCCGCAGGAAGGACCCCTGACGCTCATTCACATCGGCAAAGAAGATGGAGGGCTCGCCGCTCATCGGAACCGAATATCTCCGTCGTCGAATCGCTCAAGCATCCAGTTGGCGATCGGAAACAGCAGCAGCGTCGGAACGACCTGTCCGACCAGCGGCAGAATCGCCGGCGCGTTCGTCGCCCGCATGGTCACCACCAGATAGGCCAGAAAGAAGGCGCTCAACGTACAGGCGGCATAGGCTCCGAAGCGGATCAGCCCCTCATGCCCCGCCAGCAGATTGCGCGACAGCAGCACCGTTCCATAGACGCCCATCAGGCACAGCGCCCACAGACCCAGCGGCGTATTCCAGAACAGATCCAGGAAAAGGCCGATCAGAAACAGCGCCGCCGGCGCCAGCATCGACGGCCGGATCAGGGGCCAGGCGAAGGCCAGGATCATCGGAATGACCGGCTCGGGCAGATGCAGACCGAACAGTTGGAGCGGCGTTCCCAAAACGACCGTCGCGGCGAGGACGAGCAGGGCCGGATAGACGATCCACTGAAGAGGTCCGACAACGCGAACCGCGACGGGCCGTCTCACGCCGCGCCTCCCGGAGCGGGCGCCGGCGCAGGGCGGGGCGCAACCGGCGCAGGCGACGGGGTCGAAGCCGCAGGCCTCGGAGACGTCACGGCCGGACGGGCCGCAGTCGGCGCAGCGGTGGGCGCAGGCGTTGGCGCTGGCGTCGCCGCCGCAGCACGTGCCCGTTCGGCCTGAGCCTGCTGCGCCGCCGCACGACGGGCGGCGGCGTCACGGATCGCCCCGACCTCGGCCGCGCTCGGCTCCGGCGCCGTCGACAGGCCTGCGAGCGGCGGCGCATTCAAGGCGTTCGGGCTAACCAGTTGACCGAAGCTCTGGAACAACAGCACGCGGACATAGTCGATCGCGCCGTGATCGCTGAACAGCTTGACTCGCCAGGCGCCGTCCACGCCCTTGGCCGCGACCCCGATCGGCAGACCGCGCGGCAGACCGCCGCCGTCTCCCGAACTCAGGATACGGTCACCAGCCTTGATCGAACCGGATCCGCGAATGAACTCCAGACGCGGGCTGTCGCCGCCGTCTCCGGTCAGCATGGCGCGCGCATCGGTGCGCTCGATCATTACAGGGGTGCGCGACGCCACATCCGTCAGCAGCACGACACGGCTGACGCCGCCCGTCACGCCCGTCACCCGACCAACCAGTCCGTGTTCCGTCACAACGGGATTACCGATCCGCACGCCCTTGGCCGAACCGACGTCGATCAGCTTGGCGTTGGAGAAGGGACCCCGCGATTCCGAAATCGCCCGCCCCGTGGCCATGGGCACCGGCGGCTCGGTGCGCAGACCCAGGAGAGCCTCATAGCGGCCGTTGATGTTCTTTTGAGCGATCGCTTCGTCACGCCAGCCGCGCAGTTCGGCGATCTCGGCCTTCAGGCGGCGGTTCTCGCCGATAGCGAAGAAATAGCCGCCGACGTAGTCGCGCGCGGCCCCGGCCCAGCGCACCGGCGCGGCGAAGACCCCGCCCACCGGCCCGGCCGCCGCTTCGAAACCGCCGCGCGCCGCGCCCATGGTCGAGCCGCCCTCGGACGTGGTCCGATCGCCCAGCAACAGGACGACCGCGCCGATGACGGCCACGACGACGACGACCGCGGCGGTCCACGCCAGCGGCACCTTGATGTTTTCAAAAGGGCCGTCGCGAAACGCCACGGGCAACCTTCCACTCAAAGGGGTTGGAATCGGCAGGACGCCCCCTGCCGCTGAGCCTGCCTATCGCAAAATCAAGGCCGGAATGGAACCGTGATCACGCAGGCCTGACAAGGATTTGCAGCCAAGCTTTCACCTGGCCGCAACGGACGGATCAGAGCGCGGAGTCGAGAACGCCCTTCATCCAGCGCGGGTGCTCCAGCACGCGGCCGCAGCCGATGGCCACGCACGACAGCGGATCATCGG
>NZ_DAMBJX010000090.1:2327-7418 GCF_032067225.1 Brevundimonas vesicularis
CGGCGACCGAGACCGGCAGGCCGGTGTGATCGCGGATCTCGACGTCCAGACCGCGCAGCAAGGCGCCGCCGCCCGTCAGCATGATGCCCTTGTCGGCGATGTCGGCGGCCAGTTCAGGCGGGGTGGCTTCCAGCGCGACCTTCACGGCTTCGATGATCTGGGTGACCGGCTCGGCCAGCGCTTCCGCCGCCTGACGCTCCGAGATACGCACCTCGCGCGGCACGCCCTGCATCAGGTCGCGGCCCTTGACCTCGATCGACAGGCCTTCGCCGTCGGCCGGGATGCGGGCGGTGCCGATGTCCTTCTTGATGCGTTCGGCGGTCGTTTCGCCGATCAGCAGGTTATGGTTGCGGCGCATGTAGCTGATGATGCTGTCGTCCATCTTGTCGCCGCCGACGCGGACCGAACGCGAATAGACGATGCCCGACAGCGACAGGACGGCGACTTCCGTCGTGCCGCCGCCGATGTCGACAACCATCGAGCCGGTCGGCTCGTGGATCGGCAGGCCGGCGCCGATCGCGGCGGCCATGGGCTCGTCGATCAGGCCCACGCGGCGCGCCGAGGCGTTCAGGCAACTGTCGTTGATCGCGCGACGCTCGACCGCCGTGGCGCCCGAGGGCACGCAGACGATGATCTTGGGGTTCACGAAGCCCTTGCGGTTATGAACCTTGCGGATGAAGTGCTTGATCATCTCTTCGGCGACTTCGAAGTCGGCGATGACGCCGTCGCGCATGGGGCGGATCGCCTCCATGTGGCCCGGCGTGCGGCCCAGCATCTGCTTGGCCTCGATCCCCACGGCGTGAACGACCTTTCGCCCCCCGACGTTTCTCAGCGCCACGACCGACGGCTCGTTCAGGACGATGCCCTTGCCCTTCATGTAGATCAGGGTGTTGGCGGTGCCCAGGTCCATCGCGATGTCGTTGGAGATCGCGCCGAAAAGGGAGAAGCTCATGGGAATCGATACCGTTGTTAGCTGTCAGGGCGTCTAGATGTCTCAGTCGACCTGGCGACGCCCCAACTGCCCTGACATCCCCACGCCGGACAGTTCCTGATCGTCTTCGCCACGCCTACTAGCGGCGGGTTTGCCCGTATGAAACCGGGAATACAAGCCCCGATGACAGTGTCGTCATATGGAGAGGGCTATCGAGGCACGACGCCTGTGGACACCGGCTTCAGGATGTCGGCCTGCCGTCGCGCTTCGGAACGACGGCCAGGGCGTCCGCCGCCTCCATCGTGGGATACAGCGTGTCCTCCTCGCGTGCGACCCGATGCGCCAAGGCGCCGATCAACCCCTTGGTTACAGAGGCGAAACGCTCCCGATCCGTCAGAATGCGGGCCTGCGACCACTCTTCGAAATAGTGCGCCCAAACGCCGCTCAGCGCCCCCATGTCCTCAACGTAGTGCTGCGCAAGGTCGCGAACCGAATGATCTTGCGACCGCATCAGGACGGGATAAAGTTCGCCGTCCTCGATCGCCAGATGCTCGGTCAGAGCCGTATTCAGCGCACGCATCAGCTCACGGGCGCGGATCGCATCGTCCGACGTTTTCATAATGGCGGCTGTGCCGCCCAAGGCGCTGGCCAGTCGAATGATCCGGCCGTGCTGCGTCTTCAGAATACGGACATCCATGGCGACGCCTCCAAAGCAACACTATGCAACCTCTGGATGAACGGAGTCTAAATAGCAGGCTAAGCAAATTCCCTCAGTCGCCGCGCGCGATCTCGCGCCGCTTGACCAGTTCACGCACCAACAGCATCAGCGCCAGCCAGGCCAGCGCCACGCCCGCCAGTATGGCCGAGGTCCAGATCCCGTCGCCGCTGACCGCCGTCATGAAGGATCCGCCGAAGAAAGCGACCAGCGCCGTCTTCGGCAATACCCCCAGCGCGCACCCCGCCAGAAAGCCCGGGAATGACGCCCTCGCCGCCCCGAACGCCATGTTGACGACGATGAACGGCGCCGACGGCACGTTGCGGATCATGAAGCTGGCGTAGAAGGCATTTTTGCCGACGAACCGCGTCAGCCGTCCGACCGTCTTGCCGCCGTGCCGCGCCAGAAGCCGCGCCGTGGGTCCGCGTCCCAGCCAGTAGGTCACGCCCGCCGACACGACCGTCGCGATCCAACTGTAGAGAAAGCCGAACCACGGCCCGAACGCCACGACGCAGGCGGCGATCAGGATAAACTGCGGCGCGCCGAAAAAGGCCGAGACCGTGAACACCACGATGGCGGCGACCAGCCCCCAAGGCCCCTGACGGAACCCGCCCAGCCAGTCTTCCAGCCGCCCCTCGGCCTCCAGCCCCAGTTGGCTCTTGCCCACGGCGAACAGGGCGATCATCGCGCCCAGCAGCAGGGCCGTCGCCAGCACGGCGCGCCAGCGACGCGCCTCCATGTTCGACAGGAAATCGATGATCCAGCGCATCAGAGCCGCCGCTTATCATCCCATCTCTGCATTAGCGAGCATCAGCGCATTGTCCCGAGGGGCGACGCCGCGTAAACAACCCCGCCTCCCCGGCAAAAACTTCCAAAACCACGGGATAGTTCATGTCCAGCCTGCAATCTTCCGCCCTCGCCCGCGTCAAGCCCTCGGCCACCATCGCCGTCACCGCGCAGGCCCGGAAGCTGAAAGCCGAAGGCCGCGACGTGATCGGCCTGGGCGCCGGTGAGCCGGACTTCGATACGCCTGAAAACATCAAACAGGCGGCGATCGACGCGATCAGCCGCGGCGAGACCAAATACACCGACGCGGACGGCATGCCCGAGCTGAAGGCGGCCATCGTGGCCAAGTTCAAGCGCGAGAACGATCTCGACTATACAGTCGCCAACATCCACGTCGCGCCGGGCGGCAAGCCCGTCATCTTCAACGCCCTGGTCGCGACGCTGAACCCCGGCGACGAAGTCATCGTGCCCGCCCCCTATTGGGTCAGCTATCCCGACATGGTGCTGCTGGCCGGCGGCGAGCCCGTCACCGTGATCGGCGAGGAGAAGGACGGCTTCAAGTTGCTGCCCGCTGTGCTGGAAGCCGCGATCACGCCCCGCACCAAGTGGCTGATCCTGAACAGCCCGTCCAACCCCACCGGCGCCGCCTACACCCGCGCCGAGCTTGAAGCCTTGGCCGAGGTCCTGCGTCGCCATCCGCACGTCTGGGTGCTGACAGACGACATGTATGAGCACCTCGTCTATGGCGACTTCGAATACACCACCATCGCCCAGGTGGCGCCGGAGCTGATCGACCGCACCCTGACGGTCAACGGCGTGTCCAAGGCCTATGCCATGACCGGCTGGCGCATCGGCTACGCCGGCGGCCCCAAGCCGCTGATCGATTTGATGCGTAAGGTGGCCAGCCAGACCACGTCCAACCCGTCCAGCATCAGCCAGTGGGCGGCCGTCGAAGCGCTGAACGGCCCGCAGGACTTCATCCCTGAGCGCAAGGCCGCTTTCGAAAAGCGCCGTGACCTCGTTGTCTCGATGCTCAACCAGGCGGCTGGCATCACATGCGCCACGCCCGAGGGCGCCTTCTACGTCTATCCGTCCATCGCCGGACTGATCGGCAAGACGACCGAGACGGGTGTCGCCATCGATGGCGATTCCACCTTCGCCGCGGAACTGCTGAACGCCGAGGGCGTCGCCGTGGTCCAGGGCGAGGCTTTCGGCCTGAGCCCCTATTTCCGCATCAGCTACGCCACCTCGGACGCCGTGCTGGAAGAAGCCTGCACCCGCATCCAGCGCTTCACGGCCTCGCTGCGCTGATCGACGCAGGGCGGAGGTTCACGCCTCCGCCCGCCATCCGGCCCTATTTGCTGGGCTGCATATAAACCACGCGGCAATCGCCATCGATCGTGGTGTAGCGGTTGTTCGACGCGTCGACGAACGAGATCCGGCCGCCGTCGTCATATTCGACCTTGCCGGTCGAGCGTCCCTTGAAGTTCTCCACTCCATAGGTCCAGCACGTGATGTCCGCCGGCTTGTCGCCCCAGGTGGCGTCGTTGCGCGCCCGCTTGCTGTCGGTGCAGGCGGACATTCCGCCGGTCAGGGCGAGGGCAACGGCGGTATAGACGAGCGCTTTCATAGGCTCAGCCTTGCACGGACGCCGTCCAAGGAAAAGGGCCGCCCCGGCGATGCCGGGACGGCCCAACTTTCGACGATGGCGCTCGACCTATGGCCGGCTGGCCATGCCCAGCTTCACAGGCTTGGCGTCGTCAGCCAGGGCGCCGCGCTTGACGCCCCACAGAAGGATGATCGGCGCGCCGACATAGATCGACGAATAGGTGCCGATGATGATGCCGAACATCAGAGCGATGGAGAAGCCGAACAGGGCCTCGCCGCCGAAGATGGCCAGAGCCGCCAGCACCATGACGGCGGTCACGCCGGTGATGATGGTCCGCGACAGAGTCTCGTTCAGCGACAGGTCGATCACGTCGCGCAGCGGCATGGTCTTGTACTTGCGCAGATTCTCGCGAAGACGGTCGAAAACGACGACGGTGTCGTTCATCGAATATCCGATGACGGTCAGGACGGCGGCGACCATGTTCAGGCTGAACTCCAGCTTGAACAGCACGATCAGCCCGAACGTCAGGATCACGTCGTGCAGCAGACCGACCACGGCGCCGAACCCGAACTGCGGTTCGAAGCGGAACCAGATGTAGAGGAACATCAGGCCGATCGCGACGCCCAGAGCCAACAGGCCCGAGGTGAACAGTTCGCCCGACACCTTGGAGCCGACGACGCTGACGCCCGAATAGTTGACCTGACCGACTGCGCCGCTGATGGCGCCCTCGACCTGGTTGACGACCTGGGTCTGATCGCGGCCTTCCGGCACCTGGAAGCGAAGAATGGCGGTCGAGCCGTCATCGACATTGGTGTCGCGGCGCGCGATGCCCTGAACCTGGACGTCGCCTAGGTTCAGGCCATTCACGGCCTCGCGGACCCGATCCAGCTCGATCGTCTGACCCGCCGGCTTGGACACTTCCATCGAGGCGCCGCCCCGGAAGTCGATGCCCATGTTCAGGCCGGGATAGAAGCAAGACACGATCGCCGCGACGCACAGAATCACCGACAGAACGCCGGCGAACCGCGCATATTTGACGAAGTGGAAGTT
>NZ_DAMBJX010000091.1:0-4412 GCF_032067225.1 Brevundimonas vesicularis
GTGCGCGAACCGCTCAACCGCCGCGCGACCATCGACATCAACTTCTAAGACTTTCGGAGTGCCGGTGCGGTTCGTCCGGCCCGGCGCTCTCAAGGTCATGAAGGTCGTCGATATGACAACATCATGCCGCCGTCGCCCTTTGGGCGGCGGCGGTTTTGGTGCCATAAAGCAACGCCAACCGTCCTGCGTTTCAAAATCCCCGGGACTTGAGCGATTTCAATTGATCGCGTCCAAACTGCGGGACACAAGCATGGCGATGATCCGTAATCACAGACATCTTGGTCGCAGCCGGAGCGCAGCAATGCACGCCTCGGTGGCGGATAGAGGATGGGCGTGATGGTGGATTTGCGATCATCCTCCAGACTTCTGTCGGCAAGGCGTCGGCGCAGATATCGGCTTCGTGGCGATGCGGTGCGGCCCGAGGTCCGCCCGAGATTGCAGACGTCGCGGCCTTCGCAGTCGGCGACGATTTCCGCTTTCCCGGGCAAAAGAAAGTTTGGCCCGACCGCCTTGTCGGGGCGTCGCTTCCTGATCGTTTCGGCGCCGTTCGGGCGATTCGGTCCGGTGATGGCGTCTGTTCTTGAGGCGCGGGGCGCCCTTGTGAATCGCATGATCTTCAATGCCGGCGACGCGATGAATTGGCGTCGGTCCGGGGGCATTGTGTTCAAGGACACGGCGAAGGCATGGACCGAAGGGGTGATCGATTTCGCCTCGGCGTTCACCGACATCATCCTGTTTGGCGAGGCCGGAGACTACAACCGCGCGGTCCTGGCGGCGTCTGACCGTTTGAATGCGCGCGTCTGGGTTTTGGAGAACGGCTATTTTCGTCCCGACTGGATCACGGTCGAGCGAAACGGCGTCAATGGCTCGAGCGCCCTGCCGCGGTTCAAGGGCGGCTATCCCGAGCCTGCGCCACTGCTGCCTGAACCCTTTACGGTCGGAAAAATCCTGCCGCATCACGTCGCCAATATCAGCGCCTACCATACGGTGCAGGTGGCGGGAAAAGCCCTGTTCCCGAACTACACCGCGCCTTACGTTTTCTCGCCGCTGAACCAATGCCTCGGTCATATCCGGCGCTATTTGAGCCTGGCGTTCAGACGGGCTGAAAACTGTGACGCCGACGTCATAAAGGCGAAGGGCGACTTCTTCATCGCATGCCTGCAGCGCGAGGGCGACGCGCAGCTGCTGCGCTATTCGCGCTATTGCGACAACCGCGCCTTCCTTACGGCGGTGATCGCCAGTTTCGCCTCAAAGGCGCCGCCGAAGACGCGTCTGGTCGTGAAGAACCATCCGCTTGATCCCGGCCTGGTCAATCTGCGCGCCATCACCTTGCGTCTTGCTGAGCAGCATGGCGTCGCCGGCCGTGTCGATTTCATCGATGGCGGCAATCTGGCGGCACTGTGCCGCGCCTCGCAGGGCATGGTGGTCAACAACTCCAGCGCCGCCTTGTCGGCGCTGGGTTTCCACACGCCGGTCAAGGTGCTGGGTGACGCCTTCTTCGATTTCGAGGGGTTGACCGATCAGAAGCCACTGGACGTCTTCTGGACCGATCCCGAGGCTCCGGACAGCCGGCTGTTCACGCGCTTCCGCGCTCACGTGATCGCCCAAAGCCAGGTGAACGGCAACTATCACGAGCCCCATGCGATCATTCCGACCGCCAACGGGATCGCCGACGTGTTCGAACGCGCGACGGACTAGGGCGCAATCCCTAACCAGTGTGGCGCCGACACCACCCTCTGTCGCTGTCATATTACCGTTACATAACTGTCGCCCTAGGTTCTGACATCCGCCCTAGAGGGGGCTGGATTGCGACATGTCCGGAACATGTCCTCGACCATTTTCGGTCCACCAGCTGGGGATAGCTTAATGACCTTCCGCAAACTGGCGTACGGCGCTTCGGCCGTCGCCATCATGATGTCCGCCTCGACGGCGGTGTATGCCCAAGAAACGACGGGCGGCATCTCGGGCGCTGTCTATGACGCGGCCGGCGCGCCGGTCGCGGGCGCGACCGTGACGGTGACCCACGAGCCGTCGGGCACCACTTCGACGACCGTTACGGATCAGAACGGCTCGTTCTCGTCGCGCGGTCTGCGCGTCGGCGGCCCCTACACCGTTCGCAGCACCTCGTCGGCGGGCGATGCGGTCGCTCAGGTCGCGACCATCGGTATCGGCACTCCGGCATCGGTTGAGCTGGTTGTCGCCGGTGCTGCGGACAGCGCCGCGCAAGTGGCCGATGTCGTGGTTACGGGCGTCCGTTCCGGCGGTCTGCGCACCTCGCCGCGCAGCAACCTGAACCTGGCGGACATTGAGACGCTTCCGTCGATCGGTCGCGACATCAAGGACATTGTTCGCACCACCCCGTTCGCCACGGTGGATCCCACCAACAACGACGCCCTGTCGATCGGCGGTCAGAACACGCGTTTCAACGCCATCCTGATCGACGGCGTGCGCCAGAACGACGATTTCGGTCTGAACCAGAACGGCTATCCCACCCTCGGTTCGCCGATCTCGCGTTCGGTCATCCAGGCGGTCAGCGTCGATGTGGCGCCGTACGGCGTTCAATACGGCTCCTTCACCGGCGGCGTGGTCAACTCGGTCACCAAGTCCGGCGGCAACGACTTCCATGGTGAACTCTTCTACGAGAAGACCGATCAGGACCTGCGCGGCGAAACCTTCAGCTATGAAGACTTCGTCACTGGCCAACGTCAGAACCGCTCGGTTGTCGGCGAGTTCGAAGAAAAGACCTGGGGCGCTACGCTCAGCGGTCCGATCATCAAGGACCGCCTGTTCTTCCTGCTGAACTACGAAAAGTTCGAGAGCGCCACGCCCGTTCTGTCCGGCCCGCAAGGCGCCGGTCTGCCCAACGAGGCCCAGGGCATCACCCAGGCTCAGATCGATCAGGTTCGTCAGATCGCCACGACCGTCTATGGCTACGATCCGCTGGACTGGCGTGCGGGCGCGCTGGAAACCTATGACGAGAAGTACTTCGCCAAGCTGGACTGGAACATCAACGATCGCCATCGCGCCGTCGTCTCCTACCAGCAGACCGAAGGCAGCGACCTGCGCCTGAACAATACGACGACCAGCGGCAACAACCTCTCGGTCGGACTGCTGTCTTCGGCCTATGAGATCGTCACGAACCTGAAGGCCTACAAGGCTCAACTGTTCTCCGACTGGACCGACCGTTTCTCGACCGAGTTCTCCTTCACGCGCAAGGAAGTCGAAAACATCTCGCAAGGCCTGGCCGGCAACGACTTCGCCGCCATGCAGGTCTATCTGGACTCTCCCTACGGCGCCCAAACCGGCGTTCGTCGCTCGATCCGCTTCGGACCGGAGCGCTCGCGCCACGCCAACGCCCTGACGGTCGATACGACGCAGTACCGCTTCGTCGGCAAGTATGACGCCGGCTTCGGCCACCGCTTCACGGCCGGCATCGAGCGTGAAGAGCAGGATATCTTCAACCTGTTCGTGCAGGTCGCGAACGCTGAATACGAGTTCGACTCGATCGCCAGCTTCCAAGCGCGTCAGGCCGCCTCGATCGGCTATTCGAACGCCGCCACGAACAACAAGGCCGATGGCGCTGCTTCGTTCAGCTACGCTCAGAACAGCTTCTACTTCCAGGACGAGTGGACGGCGACGCCGAACCTGACGGTCACCGCCGGCCTGCGCTACGACCTCTATACGTCGGATGACAAGCCGCTCTTGAACCCCGGGTTTGTCCAACGCTTCGGCTTTGGCAACGACAAGAACCTGGACGGCGTCGGCATTCTGCAGCCGCGCTTCGCCTTTAACTGGCGCGCGCCGTGGGATGTGACCGTGTATGGCGGCTTCGGTCGCTTCCAGGGCGGTTCGCCGAACGTTTGGATCTCGAACTCCTATTCGAACCCCGGCAACCTGATCGGCTCGTTCCAGTGTAAGATCAGCTCGACGTATCAATCGCAGTTCGCATCCGCCTTCCCCGTCTGCTCCGCCGCGCAGCAGGCCGCGTTGACGAATGTCGATGGTCTTGCCGTCAAGCCTGTTGCTCAAACTGCCGTGACCGCCAGCGCCAATCAGGGCACCGGCAACATCAATCTGATCGATCCGGCCTTCAAGACGCCCTCGATCTGGAAGACCTCGATCGGCGCGACTAAGGCGTTCGATCTCAGCCGCTTCCGCATGGGCGAGGGCTGGAACCTGACGGCCGAATATGTGCACTCGGAACTGCAGGACGCGATCGGTTGGGTCGATCTGTCGCTGGCGCGCACCCAGAACGGCACGGCTCCTGACGGTCGCCCGGTCTTCGGTCCGAACCCGACCCGTACCGGCCAACAGGTCCTGATGATGACCAACTTCAATGGCGGCCAGACGGATCAGTTCGCTGTCGCCCTGGGCAAAGACTGGTACGACGGTCTGCTGGAAGGTGCGGGCTT
>NZ_DAMBJX010000091.1:4422-7232 GCF_032067225.1 Brevundimonas vesicularis
CTTCAACCTGTCTTACACCTACCTGGATGTAACCGACCGTTCGCCGGCTACGTCGTCGACCGCCAGCTCCAACTACGGCAACATCGCCCTGTCGGACCCGAACGACCCGGCCCTGACGACCTCGAACTATGAGATCGAGCACGCGCTGAAGCTGAACGTCAGCTATTCTCGCGCCTTCTTCGGCGACTACCGCACCCGCATCAACATGTATGCGCAGCGCCGTTCGGGTCTGCCGTTCAGCTACACCTTCGGCACCAGCCCGGCGTCGCTGACTGGCGAATACATCACCACCCAGCGTCAGCTGCTCTACGTGCCGCAAGTCGACTCCAGCGGAAACGTGACGGCGACGAGCGACCCGCTGGTGCGTTACGGCTCGACGACCTCGGGCGGCGTGACCACGCCGTTCGACCTGGCCGCGTTCAACGCCTTCCTGAAGCGTACGGGTCTGATCGACTACGCGGGTTCGATCGCCCCGCGTAACGCCTTCAAGTCGCCCTATGTCACCACTGTCGATATGCACATCGAGCAGGAACTGCCGGCCTTCTTCCCCGGCGGCGCCAAGCTGGTCGGCTATATGGACATCGAAAACCTGGGCAATCTGCTGAACGACGAATGGGGCGTGATCCAACAGATCGGTTTCCCCTATACGTCGAACAACATCACGGCGACGCGCACGGGCAACCAGTTCTACACCTACAACAGCTTCCAGGACCGTTCGCCGTCGACCTTCGGCACGAACTCGGTCTGGCAGATCAAGGTCGGCGTCCGCTACTCCTTCTAAGGGTACGTCTGACTGAAACGACGAAGGGCGGCCCGTTCGCGGGCCGCCCTTTTTCGTGGCTGACGTTGAAGTCGGGGGCGCTTGGGGCCATATGGCGCGGCTCCGAGTTCGGCCCATCCTGAGGACGCCCGCATGACCGATCCGACTGCTGCCGCCATCCCCGCAGAATGGGCGCCGCACCGCGCCATGTGGGTGGGTTGGCCCAGCCATGCGGAATATTGGTTCGAGGCGCTGGAGCAGGCGCAGGACGAGGTCGAGGGTCTGGTGCGGGCTTCGGCCGGTCCGGGTCGCGAGCAGGTTAAGCTGATGGTCGGCAAGGCCGAGGCGCTGGCCGACGCCCAAGCGCGTTTTGCGGGTGTGGCCAATGTCGAGGTCGTGGCCGGCGAGTTCGGCGACGTCTGGCTGCGCGACACCGGGCCGATCTTCGGCGCGGGATCAAAAACGGCGGCGGCGTTCAAGTTTAACGGCTGGGGCGGGAAATATGACATGCCGGGCGACGACCTGGTCGCCGGCCAGATTGGCCGACATGCGGGCGTGGACCTGACCTGGAACGATTTTGTCATGGAGGGCGGGTCGCTGGATCATGACGGGGAGGGCACCGTCCTGACCACGCGCCAATGCCTGCTGAACCCGAACCGCAATCCCGCCTGGAACCAGGATGAGGCCGTCGCGGCGGCGGCGCTGGAGAAGGCGGTCGGCGCCAAGGTGGTGGTGTGGCTGGGCGACGGTTTGCTGAACGATCACACCGACGGGCACGTCGATAATCTGGCGCGGTTCGTCGCGCCGGGCGTGGTCGCCTGCCCGGTCGCCTGGGGGACGAACGACGTCAACGCCGACGTCTATGACGCGACGGCGCGCGATCTGGCCGCCGTGACCGATGCGGCTGGCCGTCGGCTGAAGGTCGTGCGCATCCCGTCGCCGGGCCTGGTGCTGGACGAGAACGAACGCCCGATTCCGGCCAGCCACATGAACTTCCTGATCGCCAACGGCGCGGTGATCGTTCCCACCTATGGCGATGTGCGCGCCGCCGACATGGCCTGTCAGGCGTTGAAGGACGCCTTCCCCGATCGTGAGATCATTCCGCTGCCGTCCAACGCCATTCTGACGGGCGGCGGCTCGTTCCACTGCATCTCCCAGCAGGAGCCCGCATGACCCGCAACATCACCGTCGCCGGCATCCAGACCTCGTACGGCGAGGACATGCAGGCGAACATCGACAAGACTATCGCCTTCGTGCGCGAGGCGGCGGGGCAGGGCGCGCAGGTGATCCTGCCGTCGGAGCTGTTCCAGGGACCGTATTTCTGCGTCTCGCAGGAAGAGCACTGGTTCGCCCACGCCTATGAATGGCGCGAACATCCGTGCGTTGTGGCCATGGCGCCGGTCGCCAATGAGCTGGGCGTGGCCATTCCGGTCTCGATCTTCGAGAAGGACGGGCCGCAGTATTACAACTCGCTGGTCATGCTGGATGCCGACGGCGAGGCCCTGGGCGTCTATCGCAAGAGCCATATCCCCGACGGCCCCGGCTATCAGGAGAAGTACTATTTCCGGCCGGGCGACACCGGCTTCAAGGTCTGGAAGACCCGCTTCGGCAAGGTCGGGGTCGGCATCTGCTGGGACCAGTGGTTCCCGGAAGCGGCGCGGGCGATGATGCTGATGGGCGCCGACGTCCTGATGTATCCGACCGCCATCGGCACGGAGCCGCATGATGCGACCCTGCATACGGCCGAGCCGTGGCGGCGGGCCATGCAGGGCCATGCGGTGTCGAACGCCGTGCCGGTCGTCGGCGCCAACCGGATCGGTCATGAGCGCGTGACCGAGGTCGGCCAGACCTTCTACGGCCATTCCTTCATCGCCGACCAGCAGGGCGAACTGGTCGAGCAACTGGGCGCCGAGGAGGAGGGGGTGCTGGTGCACCGCTTCGACCTGGACGAACTGGACAAATACCGCGCGGCCTGGGGCTTCTTCCGCGATCGCCGGACGGACCTGTACGGGGCGCTGACGGGTAAGGGCTGGTCCGATCCTCCCCCGCG
>NZ_DAMBJX010000092.1:0-6932 GCF_032067225.1 Brevundimonas vesicularis
CGCGAGACCCTGCTGGTCGCCACCGACTTCGGCGCCGGAACCATGACCGAGTCCGGCTATCCCTTCATCGTCAAGACGCTGAAGCGCGGCCAGACCCTGGCCCAGGCGACCGAGGTCTATCGCGGCGAACAGGGCGACGGCGGCTACGGCGTCAGCCCCGCCGTCTATCGCGACAAGGACGGCAAGGAGACCGCCGTCATCATCACCCGCCCGCTGGACACCTTCCGGTCGGAGACGTGGAGCCTGGGCCACGATGGTAAAACGACTCAGCTTCGTCTGCCGGCTCGCGTCTCGGTCTATGGCGTCCTGAACGACGCCCTGATCTTCTCGCCGGAAGAGAACTGGAACCTGACCGGCGGGACGGCGTTCAAAGGCGGAGACCTGCTGTCGATGCCGTTGGCGGTGCTGCAGGCGCGGGCCGACGGCGAGACGGTCGTCAGCAAGGCCGCGCCGCTGATTTTCTCGCCTGACGCGCGTCAGGCTGTGGGCGACGTTCGCGTTCTGTCGGATCGCGTGGTCGTTTCCTACACGGACAATGTGCGTGGACGTGCTGGCGTCTTCCGTTCGAACGGCGAGCGCGGCTGGAGCCGTCAGGACATCACCGTCCCTGACAACCTCGCGGTCGGTCTGGGCGACTCGTCCAAATCACGCGGCGAGGTCTTCGTCTCGACCCAAGGCTTCTTGGTTCCGCCGACTCTCAGCCTGGCCGATGCGGACGCCGCGACCCTGACCACGCTGAAGTCAGCGTCCGCCAAGTTCGACGCGTCTCGCGACGTGACCGAACAGTTCGAGGCGACCTCGACCGACGGGACCAATATCCCCTATTTCGTCACCCGCCCGCGCGACATGAAGCTGGATGGGTCGAACCCGACCGTCATGCTTGGCTATGGCGGTTTCCAGGTCAGTCTGAACCCGGCCTACAAGCCCGAGATGGGCAAGCTGTGGCTGGAACGGGGCGGCGTCTTCGTCCAGGCCAATATCCGGGGCGGCGGCGAATTCGGGCCCGACTGGCACCAGGCGGCGCTGGACGGCGATCGTCAGAAGGCCTTTGACGACTTCGCCGCCGTGGCGCGCGATCTGGAACAACGCGGGATCACCAGCCCGCGTCGCCTGGGCATCTATGGCCGGTCGAACGGCGGGGTCCTGACCTCGGTGTCGATCACCCAGCACCCTGAGCTGTTTAACGCGGCGGTGATCGAGAGCCCGCTAGTGGACATGCTGCGCTATCACGAACTGCCGGCCGGGGCGTCGTGGATCGGCGAATACGGCGACCCGCGCATTCCGGAAGAAGCCGCATGGATCGCGAAATATTCCGCCTATCAGCAGCTCCGTCCGGGCCAGCCCTATCCGCGCGTCTATCTGACCACCAATACGCGCGACGACCGGGTCCACCCCGGCCATGCGCGCAAGTTCGCCGCGCGCCTGGGCGATATGGGGTATGACCACCTTTATTATGAGGACACGGCGGGCGGCCACTCCAACGACGCCGACCCGGTCGCCAACGCCCGTCGCTGGGCCCGCCACTATGTCTATCTGTCACAACAGCTGATGGATTGAATGAAGCGGAGAGAGCCTCACGCGAATATGAGGCGCTCCCTTTCAGCCCAAGAGATAAGAACGACGGAATGAACACCAAGGGTTGGATCATCGCGGGCACGGTCATGGCGGGCGCCCTCATGTCCGTCGCCTCGGCGGCCCAGCCGGCGGCGGGGCGTCCGCCGCTTGCGCCGCGCCATGCGACGGCCAACGGCCCGCCGGTGGTCGTCGAACTGTTCACCGCCCAGGGCTGCGGCGGCTGCATCGAGGCCAATGCGGCGGTGGAGAAGGCGGCGGCTCAGCCCGGCGTCATCGCCCTGACCTACGGCGTCGACTACTGGGATTACCTCGGCTGGACCGACACCTTCGCCCGGCCAGAGTTCGTTCAGCGCCAGCGCGCCTATCGCGCCGCCCTGCGCCAGCGCGGCGTTTCGACGCCCCAGGTCGTGATCGACGGCCGACGTCAGGTGTCGGGCGCCCGCAGCGTCGAGCTTGAAACCGCCATCGGTCAGGAGGCGGTGCGTCAGGCCTGGCCGCCCGAGATCGAATTCCGCGAGAACGGAGCCGGCGTCGGCGTCGGTTCCGGCCGCGCGCCGGTCGGCGGCGCCGAGGTGGTGGCGGTGACCTATACGCCCGGCCCCCAGGTGGTCGAGGTCCGTCAGGGCGAGAACCGGGGTCAGGCCGTGCGGCACATGAACGTCGTGCGCGGCGTGACGCGCCTGGGCGAATGGCGCGGCCGCCCGATGCTCTACGCGCTGCCATCCGCCCGCCCCGGCGAGGCCGTCGCGGTGCTGGTGCAAGGCAAGACGGACAAGCGCATCCTGGGCGCCGCCGTCAGAGACTAGGCCCCGGCCTTCTTCGCAAAGCCCCACGCCGCGTCGCTGAGCGGGCCGACCTGGGCCGCCATCGTTCTGGCGTGGGCGCTGGCGGCGGTTCCGTCGCGGACGCGGCCGGCGATGCCCTGGCAGATCGCTGCCAGGCGGAACAGGTTGTACGCGTAGAGCCAGTCGAGGTTGGCGGGCCGCATTCCCGTCGCGGCGGCGTAGCGTTCGACGGTCTCTTCGACGGACGGAATGCCTAAGGCCTCCAGATCGGCGCCGGCGAGGCCGTTGCGCAGCGAAGCCGGAATAGCCCAGGCGATCAGCAGATAGGAGAAGTCGGCCATCGGATCGCCCAGGGTCGATAGCTCCCAATCCAGCACGGCGCGAACCTCTGCTCGATCCGGCGCCAGGATCATGTTGTCGAGACGAAAGTCGCCGTGGACGATGCGGCTGGGGCCTTCAGCCGGGAGGCTTTCGGGCAGGAAGGCGATCAGCCGGTCCATTGCCGGAACCGGCTCGGTCTCCGACGCATGATACTGTTTGGTCCAGCGGCCAACTTGACGCGCGAAATAGTTTCCGGCCTTGCCGTAGTCCCCCAGGCCGATGGCGGCCGGATCGAAGGCGTGCAGCCGGGCCAGCGTGTCCGTCTGGGCCTCATAGACGGCGCGGCGTTCGGCGGGCGTCAATCCGGGCAGTTTCAAGTCCCAGAAGATCTGACCCTCGACCTTGTCCA
This sequence comes from Brevundimonas vesicularis, assembly GCF_032067225.1. Classification (GTDB taxonomy): domain Bacteria; phylum Pseudomonadota; class Alphaproteobacteria; order Caulobacterales; family Caulobacteraceae; genus Brevundimonas; species Brevundimonas vesicularis_F. The sequence continues at coordinate 3,091 of NZ_DAMBJX010000092.1, forward strand.
TCACATAGAAGATCGAGCCGATGGCGCTTTCGTCCAGGCATAGGGCGTGAGGCTTGGCGACGGGGAAGCCCTGCGCGGCCAGAGCCGAGATGATCTGAAACTCGCGGTCGACGGCATGGGCGCTGGGCAGCAGGACGCCGGGCGGTTTGCGACGCAGCACATAGGCGGCAGTGGGCGTCACCAGTTCATAGGTCGGGTTCGACTGGCCGCCCTTGAACTGACGCACCGTCAGCGGGCCGGCGTATCCCGAGACGTGGGCGCGCATCCAGGCGTCCAGCGCCGCCTCGTCCAGGCGATAGCGCGGATCGACCTCGCGCGTGCCGGAGAAGGCGCTCTGGGCGTCCAGCGGGGCGGCGTCGGTCATGCGGCGGTCCTCGTCGTTTCCTTGAGCCGTCCGGCTCTCACGCCCGGTCCGACGCGGCGATGATGGCGGCCTTCACCGCGCGACGCCAGCCGGAAAGCAGACGCTCGCGCTCGTCCGCCTTCATGCGTGGTTTCCAGCAGGCGGGCGCCTCGGCCGGGCGTGCCTGCAAGTCCGGCAAAAGGCCGACGCCCAGGGCCGCCAGGCGCGCGGCGCCCAGGGCCGTCATCTCCTGGAAGGCCGGACGCTCCACCTCGACTTCGCAGATGTCGGAAACGAACTGCATGGCGAAACTGTTGGCGGTGACGCCGCCGTCCACCTTCAGCGTCTTCAGAGGCGGGGCGCCGTCGGCCGCCAGGGCGTCGAGCAGATCGCGCGTCTGATAGGCCAGGGCTTCCAGCGCGGCGCGGACGAAATGGGCCGGACCGGAATCCCGTGTCAGCCCGACGATGGTCCCTCTCGCTTCCGGTTCCCACCATGGTGCGCCCAGACCCGTGAAGCCGGGGACCATATAGACCCCGCCGTTGTCCTTGAGGGTCTGCGCCATCGCCTCCGACTGGCGCGACTCCGAGATCAGCCCGACCCCGTCTCTCAGCCACTGGATCGCCGAGCCAGCCGAGAAGATCGACCCCTCCAGCGCATAGGCGGACTGGCCGTCGGCCTGATAGCCGAGCGTGCCCAACAGACGCCGTGTCGAGGCCACGGGCTCCGCGCCGACATTGGCGACCAGAAAGGCGCCGGTGCCATAGGTGATCTTGGCGTCCCCGGCCTTCAGCGCCCCATGCCCGACCAGGGCCGCCTGCTGGTCCCCCGCCGATCCGGCGATGGGCAGAGGCTGGCCGAACATCGCCGGATCGCTCTCGCCGATCACACCCGCGCAAGGGACGATGCGGGGAAGGGCTTCGCGCGGGATGTCGAACAAGGCGCACAGGTCGTCACGCCATTCGACCGTCCTCAGATCCATCAGCGACGTGCGTGATGCATTGGTCGCATCGGTGGCGTGGACCCGGCCGCCGGTCAGCTTCCAGATCAGCCAGGCGTCTATCGTGCCCAGCTTGACCTCGCCCTTCGTCGCACGCTCGCGCGATCCGGGCACGGCGTCCAGCAGCCAGGCAAACTTGGTCGCCGAGAAATAGGGATCAAGGATCAGGCCGGTCGCGGTCTGGACCCTAGGCTCGTGGCCTTGGGCGGTCAGGCGTGCCGTGACGTCGGCGGTGCGACGATCCTGCCAGACGATGGCGCGATGCAGCGGCTCGCCGGTCGCCGCGTCCCAGATTACGGCTGTTTCCCGCTGATTGGTGATGCCGATGGCGTTGAAGCGGGCGACGCCTCCGGCCTTGCGCACCACCTCTCGACAGGTCTGGAGCGTCGCGGTCCAGATTTCGGCGGCGTCATGTTCGACCCAGCCGGACTTCGGGAAATGCTGGGCCAACTCGATCTGGCTCACCGCGACGGGCCTCAGGTCCCCTCTTTCTTCGCCTGCCGCGCTTCGTGCGACTTGAGGCGCGACCGCGAAGGCGATGGCGCGGGTCGAGGTCGTGCCTTGGTCGATGGCGAGGATCAGGCTCATGGTTCTCTCCCGGCTGCGTCTTGGGTAAGGGGAGCATATGACGACCCACCTGCCCAGCTATGAAGGCGTCCTCGACGCCGCCCGCCAGATCGACGGAGTCGCCGTCCGCACGCCCCTGCTCGAAAGCCCGACCCTGAACGCGGTGGTCGGCGGGCGGGTTCTGATGAAGGCGGAAAGCCTGCAACGCGCCGGAGCCTTCAAATTTCGCGGGGCCTACAACCGCATCAGCCGACTGACCGACGAGGAGAAGGCGCGCGGCGTCGTCGCCTTCTCGTCCGGCAACCATGCGCAGGGAGTCGCCGCCGCCGCCGCCATGGTCGGCACGCCGGCGATCATCGTCATGCCGTCAGATTCGCCCAGGGTGAAGGTCGAGGGCGTAATCGCCTTCGGCGGCGAGGTGCGCTTCTACGACCGCTGGACCGAAAGCCGCGAGGCCATCGGCGCGGCCATCGCCGCCGAGCGCGGGTCGATCCTGGTTCCACCGTTCGATGATCCCTTCATCATCGAGGGCCAAGGGACGACGGCGCTGGAAATGCTGGATCAGGCGGATGCGCCGTTCGACCAGCTCCTGTGCGGGGCGTCCGGAGGCGGGTTGATGGCCGGGATCAATCTGGTCATGGCCGAACGCAGTCCCGCGACGCAGGTGTTCGTGGTTGAGCCCGAAGCCTTCGACGACACCGCGCGGTCGCTGGCGGCCGGAGAGCGGGTCGGTCATCCGCAAGGCGCGCCCTCGATCTGCGACGCCCTGATGTCGCCGATGCCGGGTGTGCTGACCTGGCCGATCAACCGGCGGCTGGCGGGGGCGATCACTGTCTCGGATGCTGAGGTCGCGGAAGCGATGCGGTTCGCCTTCCGCCATCTCAAGATCGTCCTCGAACCAGGCGGCGCCGTCTCGCTCGCGGCCCTGCTTGCCGGAAAGATTGAGACGCAAGGACGGACGACGGCCATCGTGCTTTCAGGCGGCAACGTCGATCCGACGCTGTACGCCGAGATCATCGAAGGGCGTTTCGGCGGCTGAGGGTCTTTCTTTCGTGACAAGGGTCGGCCAACCTCGCATCACATGAACTGAGGAAACGCACGATGACCAAGGCCAGTGAACTTCAGGCATTGATCGGCCAAGAGGTCGGGGTGTCGAAATGGTTCGACGTCACCCAGGCCCGGATCGACGCCTTCGCCGATTGCACCGAAGATCACCAGTTCATCCATGTCGATCCGGAAGCGGCCAGGGCCACACCGTTCGGTGGAACCATCGCGCACGGCTTCCTGACCCTGAGCCTGGCTTCGGCCATGAGCTATGATGCGGTGGCGCCGCTGGAGGGCGTCGTGATGGGCGTGAATTATGGCTTCGACAAGCTGCGGTTCCTGGCGCCGGTGCCGGCAGGGTCACGCATTCGCGGTCGCTTCAAGCTTTTATCGGCCGACGACAAGGGCGGCGGACGCTGGTTGCTGAAGCACGAACTGACGGTCGAGATCGACGAGGCCGACAAGCCGGCGCTGATTGCCGAGTGGCTCGGGATGCAGATGGTCAATCCAAAGATAGAGCCGTGACACTCGCATAGGTTAGAATGTCTCAATGCGGGAGATTGTGACGCATCGACGGCCAGAGATTAACTATTCTGTGCGTGGACGCCAAATTCATCTGTATCATCAAGGCCACGGTATCGCCTTTGCTGATCGATACCGTCACGTTTCCGCCTCGACCTTATACAGCAAGGCTGGTAAGACCCGCGTAGGCGGTAGACCCGCCCCCTACTATAACAGAGGCGGAGGGATACCCCCCTATGCGTATGAAGACTTTCGTGCTGGCCTCCAGCGCAGCGGCCGCCCTGGCCCTGTCGGCTGGTGCTGTGTCGGCGGAACCCAATGGCTGGTACGGCGCCATCGACGCCGGCTACCACATGATCGACGATA
>NZ_DAMBJX010000093.1:0-6795 GCF_032067225.1 Brevundimonas vesicularis
CAGCCAGATCGCCGCCGACCCCGCCGCCCAGGGCGATGACCACGTCCTTCCGATCCAGCCCGATCTCCAGCAGCCGATCCAGCACCCGTTCCAGCTCGGCGAAGGACTTGGCGCCCTCGCCTGCCGGCACCGCTACGATCTCGCTGGTCACGCCCGCCGCCCTCAGCGACGCCGTCAGGGCCTGGGCGTGGATGCCCGCCACCGTCTCGTCGGTGACGATGACCGTCCGCCCCTTGGCCAACGCCGCGATGCGTGCGCCGGCTTGCGCCAGTAGCCCGCGTCCCACCACCACGTCATAGGCGGCAAAGGCCCCGCCGCTGACCGGAATGATCGTCATTGCGGGGTCTCCGTGCGTCGTCTCTGGCGCCAGTGCCGGCGCAGGTTGTTGTGAATGGCGTCCACCGCTTGGCCGTGCGAGCCCTGCCCGACGTCCACGGTCACATCGGCCTCGCCGTAAATGGGATAGCGGGCTTCGGCCAGGCCGGTCAGCACCTCCAGCGGATCCTTGCCGCGCAGCAGAGGCCGCGTGTCGCGCCGCGCCACCCGCTCCGCAATGACCGCCAGATCGGCCCTCAACCAGACGGTGTCGGCCTTGGCTTTCAGCAACGCCCGCGTCTCCGGGTTCATCATCGCCCCGCCGCCGGTCGCCAACACGATGGGCGGCCCCTCCAGCAGGCGGCGGATCACCCGCGCCTCGCCCGCGCGGAACTCGGCCTCGCCCAAGGCGGCGAAGATTTCCGACACCGTCATTCCGGCCGCCGCCTCGATCTCCACATCGCCGTCCGCGAACGGCAGTCGCAGCCGATTGGCCAGCCGACGGCCGACCGACGATTTGCCCACCCCCATCAGGCCGACCAGGGCTATGGTGCGGGTCGGACCCGGATTCGCGCGCCGCCTCATCCGGCGGCTCCGGCGGAACGGTCGGTCGAGAGGAAGGCGAAGGCGGCGGCGCGGGCAGGCATGATCCAGAAAACCTCTACACCAAGCCTGACCCTGCGCCAGTCGTTCAGGCCAAGGATCGCCCCATGACGCCCCAGATCGAGGCCTTTCTGGAGATGATGGCGGTCGAACGCGACGCCTCGCCCCATACGCTGTCCGCCTATGGCCGCGATCTGGCGGACGCGGAGACGGCGCTGTCGGACGCCGGCGGGTTGATGAAGGCCGACGCCGAGGCGGTCGAGGCCTGGTTCGCCGACCTGTCCCGGCGCGGCCTGTCCGCCGCCACCGCCGCACGGCGTCGCTCTTCGGCGCGGCAGTTCTACCGCTTCGCCCTGGCCGAGGGCTGGCGCGCCGATGACCCGTCCCGCCGCCTCGATGCGCCCAAACAGGGCCGGTCCCTGCCGAAGGTGTTAAGCCGCGCCGAGATCGACGCCCTTCTGGCCGCCTCGGCCGCCCGTGACGCGGCGGCGGGTCTGCGCCTGGTCGCCCTGGTCGAGATGGCCTACGCCTCCGGCCTGCGGGTGTCGGAACTGCTGGGGCTCAAGGTCGAGGCCGTCCGTCGCGATCCCGCCTATCTGATCGTGCGCGGCAAGGGCGGCAAGGAACGGCTCGCGCCTCTGAATTCCGCCGCCCGCGAGGCAATCAAGGCCTGGCTGACCGCCCGCGACGCTAAACTGAAGGGCAAGGATGGTCGCAAGCCCAAGACGCCGGACAGCCCCTGGCTGTTCCCCTCCTCCGGCCGCACCGGCCATCTGACCCCGCGGCGTTTCGCCCAACTGCTGGACGAGGCCGCGATCACGGCCGGCATCGACCCGGCCCGCGTCAGCCCCCACGTCCTGCGACACGCCTTCGCCACCCACCTGCTCGAAGGCGGCGCCGATCTGCGCGTCGTTCAGACCCTGCTGGGCCATGTCGATATCGCCACGACCCAGATCTACACCCACGTCGCCACCGATCGCCTGGCCCAGGTCGTCCAACAAAACCACCCCTTGGCGCGCGACGACTGACAGCGCATATTCCGGCTATGGCTGAAGAGTTCTACGTCAAGGCGATCTGGGATCCCGAGGCAGGGGTCTGGTGCAGCGAGTCGAACATTGTTGGGCTGGTGCTGGAAACGGCGACGCTCGGAGAGTTCGAGAACCTCGCGCGCCATTTCGCGCCTGAGCTTCTGGCGGAAAATCTCGGAATCCACGGCGAAGTTCCCGTTCGCTTTGAAGCAGTGGGCGGGTTTGACGTCATCGCGGCGTAGATACTTGGCTATTCGAACCGCCCCGCGCTGTAGGCCAAATGGTGGTCTGATAAGACCTAGCCACTGAGGTCGCAGACACAAAATGCCCAAGGACTTCTACCCCGAACTGACCGCCCTCCTCTCCGCCGCCGGCTGGCGTCGTGTCGTCAACGCCAAGGGCAGTCACGAAAAATGGCGACACCCGAACCAGCCGCACGCCGTCATCGTGCCGCGCTCGAAGAGCCGCCACACCGCCAACACCGTCCTCAAACAGGCCGGTTTGCCCAAAGCGTTCTGAACCCCCGCTTGCCCGGCGGCGTTGACCTCTCTAGGTTCGCGCGCCTTCCCCAAGGGCGCTTTGCCCGTTTGCAGTTCCCGGACGCCTTGATGGCCACGCACTATCTCGACTTCGAAAAGCCGATCGCCGATCTGGAAGCCAAGATCGACGAGCTGTCGCTGCTGGCCGACACCTCGGGCGACATCGACCATGAGATCGAGGGCCTGCGCAAAAAGGCCGAGTAGCTGCGCAAGAAGACTTACGCCGGCCTCGACCCCTGGATGAAGACCCAGGTCGCGCGCCATCCGCAGCGCCCGCACTTCATCGATTACGTCCAGAGCCTGTTCACCGACTGGAACGAACTGCACGGCGACCGTCAGTTCGGCGACGACCAAGCCATCCTGGGCGGTCTGGCCCGGTTCCGCGGCCGACCCGTCGTCATCATGGGCCACGAAAAGGGCCACGACACCGCGACCCGCATCACCCACAACTTCGGCATGGCCCGGCCTGAGGGCTATCGCAAGGCGGTGCGCCTGATGGACATGGCCGAACAGTTCGGCCTGCCGGTCCTCAGCTTCATCGACACCGCCGGCGCCTATCCGGGCCTGGGCGCCGAGGAGCGCGGCCAGGCCGAGGCCATCGCCCGCTCGACCGAGCGTTGCCTGACCCTGCGCGTGCCCTCCATCGCCACCATCACTGGCGAAGGCGGCTCGGGCGGCGCCATCGCCATCGCGGCGGCCAGCCGCGTGCTGATGCTGGAACACTCGATCTATTCGGTCATCTCGCCCGAGGGCGCCGCCGGCATCCTGTGGCGCGACGGCGCGCGGGCCAAGGATGCGGCCATGGCGATGAAGATCACCGGCCCGGACCTGATGCAGCTGAAGATCGTGGACCGCCTGATTGAAGAGCCTGTCGGCGGCGCCCACACCGATCGCGACGCAGCCATGGCCAATGTCGGCGACGTTCTGGCCGAAGAGCTGAAGGGCTTCGACGGCCTGACGCCCCAGCAGATCAAGAAGCGCCGCGCGGATCGCTTCTACGCCATCGGCGCCCTCTGACGCCTGGTCGCTTTGGCCGACCAACGTTAACGCAGCATCCACCCTCGTCTGCCAAGCTCGGCGCTTCGTTCAGGGGCATCGGGGTTTGCGACCGGCCATGAGTTCAGCGGCGCGACAGACTGGGGCCTTTGCGCCATGAGCGGCGGCGAGTCCCTGCGTGAAAGCGCCGTCTTCAATCTGGCTGGCGCGATCACGATGATCGTCGACGATTCGCCGTTTTCGCTGACGCTGACGTCCAACGCCCTGACCGGATTCGGCATCCGCCCGACCTATGCGTGCGGCACGGGCATGGAAGCCAAGAAGCTGCTGACCGACAAGCCCGTCGATCTGCTGGTCGTCGACACCGACATGCCCGACATCGACGGGTTCGAACTGGTGCGCTGGCTGCGCCGCTCCGGCCCTAATCCCAACGCCTTCACCCCCGTCATCATGACCGCCAGCCACATTCGTCGCGGGCGCGTCACCGAGGCGCGGGACTGCGGCGCCAACTTCGTCGTCACCAAGCCCTTCAGCCCCGCCCTTCTGCTTGAGCGCATCCTGTGGGTCGCGCGCGACACCCGGCCCTTCCTTGAGGTCGGCGATTATCTGGGGCCGGATCGCCGGTTCCGGCACACCGGCTATGAAGGCGTGGAACGTCGCGCCGACATGATTCGCAAGGCGAAGGGGATGGAGAGTCTGGCCCTATGACCGTCATCACCCACAACCAACGCAAGTCGCGCCTCTCCGAGATGCTGGATCGCCCCGGCGGAGTCAGCGTCGGCACCGCGCTGGCCCAGGCCCGCGCCAATCTGGACGGACTTCAGGATCAGGCCCGCGCCATCATCGGCGACAATATCGCGGTGCTCCTCGCCAAGCCCGATCCGAACCTGATCGAGCCGATGCGGCTGGATCTGGCCTATTCCGCCTCAAGCCAGATCATTGACGCCGCCAGCCCCTTCTCGATGGACGACCTATGCACCGCGGCCAAAGGCCTGTGCGACCTGCTGGACGCCGCGCCGCGCCAGGGCGGGTTCGACTGGCGCATCGCCACGGTCCATGCCCAGGCGATGAAGCTGTTGCTGGCGCTGCCGCCGGAAGAGCAGGCCGCACGGACCGCCATCCTGACGAACCTGCATGAGGTTCTGAGAAAGAAGCTGCCGGCCGCCGATCAGTCGGCCATCTGAGGCGTCTTGCCGCCGCGCGTCTGTTTGCGCCACAGGGCCGCGTATTCCCCGCCTTGTCGGGCCACCAGTTCGTGGTGCCCGCCGCGTTCGACGATCCGCCCGGACTTCAGCACCAGAATCTGGTCCGCGTCCGCCACGGTCGACAGCCGGTGTGCGACCACCAGGGTCGTGCGACCGTTCCTGGCCTTGCGTAGCGTCTTCTGGATCGCCGCCTCGGTCCGGCTGTCCAGGGCGCTGGTGGCCTCGTCCAGAATCAGGATGCACGGATCGGCCAGCAGCGCGCGGGCGATGCCCACCCGCTGACGTTCGCCGCCCGACAGCTTGAGACCCCGCTCGCCGACCTTGGTCTGCATCCCATCCGGCAAGCCGCGAATGAAGTCGGCCAGTTCCGCCGCCTCTGCGGCCGCCCACACCTGCGCCTCATCCGCCTCGGGCCGGGCGAAGGCGATGTTGGCGGCCAGGGTGTCATTGAACAGGGCCACATCCTGAGGCACCAGCGCGACCGCCGATCGCAGCGAGGCCTGGGTCACCTCACGCGCGTCATGGCCGTCGATCAGCACGCGGCCTTCCTGCGGATCGAGCAGACGCAGCGCCAGTTTGACAATGGTGGACTTGCCCGCGCCCGAGGGCCCGACCAACGCCGTCGTGGTGCCCGGCGCGGCATAGAAGCTGACGTCCTCCAGCCCATTGGCCCGCGCGTCGTGGCGGAAGCCGACGGCCTCGAACGCTACCGACGCCCCGCGCGCATCGACCGGCCGCGGCAGGGTGACGGCGTTCGGCGCATCGGCGACCTGCGGCGTCTGTCGCGTCACCTTCAGCATCTCCTCCATGTCGATGAAGGACTGACGGATTTCCCGATAGGCGAAGCCCAGGATGTTGAGCGGCGCATATAGCGAGATCATGATCAGCACCGCCGCCGTCACATCGCCCGGCCCCATCCGACCGGCCGCCGCCTCGAATCCGGCCATCACCGCCATGACGCCCAGGCCCAGGTTCATTACCAGGGCCTGCATCCCGTTCAACATGTTGAGCGACCTGTTGGCCTTCAGCGACGCCTCGGCATAGTCGCCCAACGCGCGGTCATAAGTCTGAGCCGCGCGCGTCTCGGCGCCGAACGACTTGACCGTCTCATAGTTCAGCAGGGCGTCGACCGAGACGCCAGCGGCCTCGGAATCGGCCGCATTCATGATCCGGCGATGCTCCAACCGCCAGGTGGACATGGCGAAGGTGGCGGCGGTGTAGATGACGACCACGACCACCGCGACGGCGGCGAAGCGCCAGTCGTATTTGGCGCCCAGCACGCCGGCCGCCAGCACCAGCTCCACCCCCGTCGGAACCAAGTTGAAGGCCAGGATGCGCAGCAGGAAATCGACCGCGCGCGATCCCCGGTCCATCGTCCGCGACAGGGCGCCTGAGCGCTTGGTCTGGTGAAAATCCAGCGACAGGCTCAGCGCATGGGCGAAGGCCTCGGCCGCCGTCGCGCGCTGGGCGGCGGCACGCACCGGCGCGAACACCACGTCGGAGATCAGGGGCGAGGCCGCCGACAGGAACCGAACAAGCGTCCAGCCGATGGCGAAGGCCGCAAAGCCCAGGCCGACGGCGGTCGCGGCACCCTGCCCCGCCGCCAGACGGTTGACCGCCGCACCCAGCACCAGCGGCGCCATGACGCCCAGCCCCTTGCCCGCCAGCGTCAGCAGGATGGCCGAGATCAGCCGCAGTTTCAGGTGCGGTGCGCCTGAACGGGCGACCAGCCGCGCAAGGTCCGCCAACGCCGTCAGCGTCGGGGGTCCGTCCGTCTTGTCCTGTGTGCTCCCTGCCTGCTGCGCCTTGACCATCGGGTCACGCCTGCCGCCGGAGCGTTCGCCTCGCATCGCCATGATGCGCATATGGAAACCCATTGCGACCGGGGAAAGGCCACGCTGACGCGCGAACGGGGATTAGTCGCTCAGCCCAGACCGGCGACCGCCTCGATCAACTCGTCCACGGCCGCTTCCTGCGTCGCCCATGAACAGACGAAGCGCACCGAACCGTCATCGAAGGCGTAGCAGGCCCAGCCCATTTCATTCAGGCGGGCATGCGCCTCTGGCGGCATCCGCACGAAGACGGCGTTCGCCTCCACCGGATGGGCCA
>NZ_DAMBJX010000094.1:0-965 GCF_032067225.1 Brevundimonas vesicularis
TCTTTCGAACCAAGAGCGGCTGGCGGGGCGGGCTCCCTTCGTACGCGTTGGCGAGCTGGAGGAGTACATCCGTGAGCACCTCAAGACCAAATTGCCTGAACAGCGATTGAGCCGTTCCGACCGCGGAGACGTTGGGCTTGAGGATCGACTGTTCCTTATTCCCGGTCGCGCGCGGGCAGAGGCTAAGCACGACGCGATCATAGATACCGAGCGCTATTTCTCGGTCCAGTCGGCTTCAGCGCAAGACCTGGAACTCCAACTTGGCGGGACTGAGGGCGGACGCTTGTTCCAGCGCTACGGCGCTTCCGAAATGGAACGTTGCCACACGATCAATCCCCACTCACTCCGACATTTGCAGAATACGGAACTGTTCAGTCGCGGCGTTGCCGACACCGTCATTTCGCGCAGGTACAATCGCAAGGGCGTAGACCAGAGCTACGTCTACGATCACAGGACGCTGGCCGAGCATCTCGATGAGATGGAGCCCGACACAGCGCGGTTGGCGAAATCGATGCTTGGTGCGAAGGCCCGCCAGGCTTTTGACTTGATCCGAGGAGGCAAGATTACCGGCCCGGTCGTGAGTGCCTTTCAGCGCCTTCAGCGAGAAGAAGGTGATGAAGCGGCATTTGAGTTTCTTAACGCCGAGGCGGGCGCTCTTCATTTCACACCTTATGGGTTTTGTTTGAACAGCTTCGCGGCTAGCCCCTGCGTGAAACACCTTGAGTGCTTCAACCGGTGCAACCACCTCGTTCGAACGGACGCCCCAGAAGAACAAAAAAACCTGACCGACCTCAGCCGTAGATACAAGGTCCACATCGAGCGGCTCAGGACAAAGCCGAGCAGGGCTCCGAACTACATCACTCAACTTGCCCATGCCGAAGAGAGGCTGGCCGGCGTGCAGGCCGCCCTTGCGCAGGCGCCGGGGCGGCCCGTGTTCCCCGACGGGTCAAGTCTCCATGCGGAGG
>NZ_DAMBJX010000094.1:975-6705 GCF_032067225.1 Brevundimonas vesicularis
GAGCAGTAGTTTCTGGAACACTTGCTCCAGACGATGGTCGAACAGGACATCGACCTCACCTTCCGAGGTGTCGCGGAGCGCTCGGAAGGTCGGTTTGCTCATGCCAGCACCTTCACCCGAAGGCTCGACCTGCGTGCAGCCGTCGAGGCGGCTCAAGGTCGTCAAAAGGCAGTAAGACAGGTCGCTGCCAAAATTTCAAAAAGTTCCCCTGCCCTTCTCGCCGAACGTCTCGCAGCGACCCAGGCTGAAGTGCAAACGTTAAAGCGTCAAAGGGATCTTCTCGTAGCAGGCCATCGAGCCGCGATTCTTGCCATAGGGAGGATTGGTGGGATGAAGGCTTGGAGAGAGTACTTCGTTGACTACAGCGGGGCTCTTCAAGACTTGAAGGAACTAGGCGCGCTTCCAGAAGCCGAGGTCGTCCGGATTGCACCTGTCGAAGAGCCGGATCCCAATCGGTAGCGACTTTTAGTCTCGCTTTGGCTGAAGCAGGCTCCAGACCTCGGTCGAAAGACCGGTGGCCAAGGCGTTCAAGCTGTCCAGCGAAACGTTCCGTTCGCTACGTTCGATCGATCCCACATAGGTCCGATGGAGCCCCGAAGCATCTGCGAGCTGCTCCTGACTCAGTTTTCTTTCCTGACGAAGCATGCGGACGTTTCGCGCCAGGACGTCCCTTAAATGTCTCGCTTCACCCGCTGCCATCCCACCACTGGTCGAGAGGTGATGACTTTACGTCGACAGACGTTAAGTAGCATTCATGACTGGTGCACCGGGGATCGCCCCACCATTCTCATCGTCAGACGTCCCCGTTGCGATCGTCGCTGACGCGGACGTCGTTGCCCGGCTTGAACAGGAACGTTCGAGCTTGCATGACCCTGACCTCCAGTCGACGGTCAGGCGACGACTGGAAAGCGCGGGCCGCCTTCTGGCGCACTTAGAGCGGAGAGATCTCACTTGGCCTCCGCCACGACGGTCGAGGCGGACCGTGAATGCGACGATCTCGCGGGCGGCTTTGGACGAACTGAGATCGCAAGCAGACAGGCTAGATGTTGCTGAGCAGATCTTGCTCTCTGGCGTGCTGGCCGACAACCTATTTGCATCCCCGTTAGCGATGATAGATCGGGACGAGCCACTGTCCGGATATCTTAGAACCGAGCGTGGCCACGGCCGAATTTATGGCATTCAGTTCGAAGTCACGGGCTTCCAGTACGCCTTCCTGAAGACACTCGCCGGTCAGAGCCTCACTACGCGTGAGATTTTCCAGTTGGCCGTTAGGTCCTTGGCAGAGCGCCTAGGCCGAGGGGATCCGCCGCCTGGTTTGCCCCTTTCTAGGGAAGCACTGTCTATGGCGGCAAAGGTATCTCTTGGCGCTCCGGGGAACTCCCAATCTTCACCTCGAAGTTAAAGGTCGCACATGCCCTTGGCCCCTCATCAACAAGCGATTTGGCTCACTATGTGGGCGCGCAACTTCAGCCATGCGGGCGTGGCGTTCATGATGATCGGGGTCCTGGCCCTCTTGGGCGCCCGCTTCATGGAGCATCAGATCGCGATAGGCTTCTTGGTGGGTGCCGGTCTTGTCTACGTGGGCGATCTGATCATTCGGTACATCCCGGATCCTGAGCAGCCGGTGGACAAGTAACGGATTCGCCGGCGGTCCAACCGCTAGCCTACAATGCGCCAGGAGCGGTCATTCACTGAGCGCCGAAAACACGTCATTCATCGATGCGGTCTGGGCTTGGGTACGTCCGCTTTTTGGTCCGATGCTTTTGGCCGATTCCGACCCATCTCAGACTTTCGGAACGTCCGCTCCTGAGGCTCTCATGCCGGGAGGAACCAGAGCGGCGCACCCGTCAGTGAAGCTACGTCGAAGATCGTCCGGCGGACTTGGGAACGTGCGGGTTTCGCCATTGAAGTCCACAGTGATAGGGGCCGAGACAGCGATCTGTTGGAGCACTTCATCAGCGATACCAAAGTGGAATTCGTAGGCCACCTGCGTTCCGATATTCCGAACATCAGGGGATGCAGAGCGGGTGACGTCACCTAAGCGGATCATCATTTCCGGCTGGGGCCATGCTTGCTTCGGCGTGAAGCCTCGAACCTGCACGTTTGTAGAATTGCCCTCACAGGTAAGGACCATCGCTGGACGACCGGCCTCATAATAGCTCAGGGCGGGTCGCGTCCGGTTCGAGCCGACAGCCGTCCACGCGGTAGCGGCGACGCGTCCACCAGCTTGTACGATGTCATTAACCGGCATCTGGACTTGGTGAGCGTCATCGCTGGGTCCCGTGGGCTCGGCTGGCCCCCAAGTTAGCAGTCCCGCCAGCAGCATCCCTATGAACTCGATCATCAGCCTCCCCCACTTTCAAACTAAGAGAACCACGATCTCTGTCTGCTTTCCACCCGTAGCTAACGCCGACCGCGACCGCTTTCTGGCCGAGAGGCGAGCGTCCGCTTTCTTGGTGAAGCGCACGACTGAAATCGACCCATAGCGGACGTTGCGATCGACGCAGATTCCCCTAACCTTCTAATCGTTTTCTAGGAGGCGATGTTGACAGTTTCAGCATCTGGCACTGGGTTATCGTCGGAATCGTTCTTTTCGTTTTGGACTACCCAGCAGCGTGTATCCTCTGGCGGCCTGGGTTCTCTTGATGGTGGGTCGTTGGAGCTCTGATCCCCTACATCAACGTCGCTGGATTTTTTGGGTTCTTGCTTTTCGTGAAATGGCCAATCGAGCGGCGGTAGACTTTGCAGACGACGATTGCTGACATTGCGTGGCCGTTTTGCGCATCCGTATACGTTTCAAGGAGTAACTGATGATTGCCACAGCGGTCGCAATAGCTATTCAAATCGGTGCGACAGAGCCGTTGACAGTCACATCTTTGGTTGGGGCTGTTCAGGCTTGGGACAGCTGCTTGGACGCTGCAGCGAGCAAGTACGAGCCGAGCGGTGAGCCCGCGGGCGCAGTGGTCGCCGCCGCGCTGTATGACTGTCGGCCACTGGAACTGGTTGCCCAAACGGCTTTGGTAGATTTCGTGTTGGGGAACTCCGATACGATGACCAGAGTGGAAGCAACCGACCGGGTTTTGGCTGAGCGTGGCTCACGGCTCCGTTTGCGGGAGCAGCGCCTCACAAAGCTGATTGTAGAGGCTCGCCTTCAAACCAAACAGACTTATCCTCGCGCTTCTTAAGCATCCGCTGCCGAACCTCGCTGGAACGCTGCTAGCGGCGCGGGCTTGCGTCATCATTGGAGAACGAAGCTGAGGGCAGAAATCGACCCAAAGCGGACGCTCGGCTAAACGACCATTCCAAAAATGGAAGTCGCGAAATCATTGAGTGTGGATTGCGCCATATCGGTATTGTTCACGACTGCCACCGATCGACGGTCTGACAATCGATACGTCAGGAGGGACTTGTAGCCGCCTACGGATCCCGTTTCCCAAGCGATCGGTCCTGAGTTGCTTGTGCGCACACGCCCTCCTAATGCGTAATCCTGATCCGCATACCGCACCTTGAGAAGCTCGGCTTTCGATTGCCGGGATAGATGCGGTCCACTCAGAAGCTGATCGGCAAAGGTGAGTAAGTCAGCGGCGCTGGAATATAACGTACCCGAAGCGGCCCCATACCCAAAGCAAGTGCTCATATCCAAGCCGGCCTCTGCGGTCGCACCATCAAATGCAGGCACGAGGCCGGGAACGCCTTCAAAGCCACGCTCCGCGACGCCGGTGCTTCGCAGGCCCATTGGTTGAAAGAGGAGCTTTTGCGCCAAATCTTCAAAAGCCGCGCCGGTATGAGCTTCGATGACCGCCCGAACGATCACCCAGTTCATGAAGGCGTAGTCGAAGTTGGAACCCGGAGCGAATGAGTTCGTTGCAGGCGCAAATCTCCTGACAAGTTCACCGGCGGAAGCTGTTGATGTCCGAAGCTCGGCGTCGGCTTTGGCGGCTGGCATCAGAAGATCCGGGAGCCCGCTGGTGTTGGACAGCAGATGCGCCAGGGTCACGCCACCTCCGCTGCTCGTGGGAAACCCGGGAAGCAACTCGGACAGAGGCGCGTCCAGTCGAAGTTGTCCCATTTCGACAAGGCGCAGCACCATAGCGGCTGTGAACCACTTCGAGATGGATCCTACCGCGTATGTCGATGCGGTGCTTGCAGGCGACTGATTGCGAACATCTCCAAGACCGTACGCCTTCTGCATGACTACGCTGCCGGCGATTGAAACTGCGATAACGCCATTGAAGTTTTGAGCGTCGGCAAACCGGTCCGCTACGATTTCGACGCTGCTGGCTTCAGATGCGACCGAATGGCTGGCAGACGCCAGCCCAGCCACCGACAATGATGTGGCAAGCATTTGGCGACGAGACATTTTCATTAAGGTGGCTCACATTTGACGCCGGTCTTCCTTGGCAGTCTCAAGCGGTTCAACCAAGTGACAACGCGGAAAGGTTCCCATTGAAAAGGGGGACGGCCAGACTTGGCGTCTCAATGATGCGGCGAGGAAATGCCATTGGTTACGCCTTTCGGCACGTCAGTCGACAAGCTACAGGTCAACGTCCGCTTTCCACCCTAAGCAGACTTTTGGGCAGTCCGCTCTCCAACGAACTGCCCGAAAGCCGGCTTAGAGGTCGATCTGTTCCCATATCTCCAAAGCGTCATCGACTTCGATGCCGAGGTATCTAACGGTGCTTTCCAGCTTTCCGTGACCGAGCAGAAGCTGACACGCGCGCAGATTTCCGGTCTTTTTGTAAATCAACGCTACCTTTGTCCGTCGCAGGCTGTGGGTCCCATACGCACTTGGGTTTAGGTCGATCATTCTTACCCAAGTATCGACCAACCGAGCATACTGGCGCGTGCCTATGTGCGCGCCCTCTTTGCTACGGCTGGGAAACAGCCAGTCGTCGCGTCGGCGCCCCCGGCGCTCCAGCCAATGCGCTAGCGCCTCCCTCGCGGCCTCAGTTATCTCGAACGGGACCGGGCGACCTGTCTTTTGCTGAATGATGGTCGAGCGCTGGCGAATGGCTCCGCCTTGAGCGATATCCGCTAGCCGAAGCTTCACCAGATCACAGCCTCGGAGCTTCGCATCCAGCGCGACGTTGAACATCGCCAGATCCCGGACCGATCCAACCGATTTGAGATGCTGTCGGATTGCCCAGATGTGCTTAGGCTTGGAGTGGAGCCTTGGCTCCAGTCATCCGACCAGCATTCCAGGGCTTACGAGGTAGACAAAAAAGATCGGGCTGGTTCATGGCCACCTCCCACGATCAACGCCCCCTCCTCACCATACGCTTCAGACAGCGCTGATGCGCCAGTAGCGGACGGTGGCAGCGCACCGAAGTGCGGACCTACGCAAATGCCTCAAACTTTGAGTCATCTCGAAGATGACAGCGCGGTGTTTCTGTCAATGGCTAAGCAAGGCTAAGAAGCAGCCGATTGCAAGCAGGCCCAGAAGGACGGTTCTGTGTCGTCGACGACGGGCCGCGTGGGCGAGGCTGCGACGAAGCTGTTCACGCTGTTCCGGACGGGAGCGGCTCATTGGACAGGCACCATGACCGGTACAAGCCACTTCGCAGAGGTGGGTTTCAAAGGTGCGGTTTGCGACGCAGCGCCGCGTTCCAACGGGATCTTGCTCGTTTGAGGAACAGAGAGCCTCGCACGGCTTTGGCTTGTGAAACATAACCCGGATCAGCCATGCGCGTTCTATTTACGACCTTCGAAGGGGGCGGCCACGTTCCCGCA
>NZ_DAMBJX010000095.1:0-6530 GCF_032067225.1 Brevundimonas vesicularis
CGCGACGATCGCCCAGCCGCCGCCGGTGCACACCGCCAGCGCCGTCAAAGCTCCGGTCCAGCCGGCCGCCAGAGCGGCCAGGGTCACCGCCGGCAACAGGATGGTGAAGCCGGTCACCTCGCCATACAGCGGCGACGCCGCCGCCCGGATCGCCAGACCCGCGAGGGCGATGCCGATCCCGATCAAAAGGCGATGCGTCTGCGAGGCCGTCGACAAGCGCGCCAGGCCGATCAGCCAGCGATCCATGACCGCGATCCGCCGTTTCGATCCGCCTGCGCTCATATCGTCGGTTCGCCCCACCAGCGACGCGGTTGCCCCGCTGGAACATAGTTTTACACCTTGCGTTTGGGGCGACCACCCCTGACGCGCAGAGGGGTTTGATAACGGCGGTCGTCGTGACGCCGGAAAATGGCCTATAAGTCGGACTAGACGCGCGATCTCAGCGAAAGGCCGGTGCGCCGATCGCGGCTATTGGACCCTGAATGACCCGGTTGCCCTGGAAGACGATGTGGAAGGCGCTGCGGCGTTCGGCGGCGGCCTTGCCCGCAGCCGGCGCGGTGCTGGGCGTCGCCATGGCGGCGGGGTCCAGCGTGCGACCCGATATGGATCGGACGGCCGAGGCGGTTTCGCGCATCACCGGCGGCGACCTCGGCGCGGGCGGGCTGGCCGCGATCAAGGGGCGACTGACGCCGTCACAGCTGGCCGTCGCCATGCGGCATGATCCCAACCTTCTGCAGCCCGCTCTCTATGGGCTGACGCCGGGCTGGGAGAGCTTGACGCTGGCCGGCAAGCCAGGTCTGGAACCGGGCAAGAGCGGCCTCGAGGCTCAACGTCTGAACGCGGCCATGCCGCCCGCGTCCGGCGCGCTGCGTCCCGCCTTGCCGTTCGTGTTCAAGGGCAGCGCCGAGGATCGCAGGCGGGCTTTGCGCTGCCTGACCCAGGCGGTCTATTACGAAGCGGCGCTGGAGCCGGACAACGGCCAGGCGGGCGTGGCCCAGGTGGTCCTGAACCGCGTGCGCGATCCAAACTACGCCAACACCGTCTGCGGCGTGGTGTTCGAGGGCGCTGAACGCGTCACGGGATGTCAGTTCAGCTTCACCTGCGACGGCTCGCTGGGCCAGGCGCCGGTCGGCTGGGCGTGGGAGCGGGCGCGCAAGGTGGCGGAGCGGGCGCTGACCGGCGCCGTGGCTCAGGAAGTCGGGACCGCCACTCACTATCACGCCGACTATGTGCATCCCTGGTGGGCGCCGACCGTGGCCAAGGTGACGCAGATCGGCGCGCACATCTTCTATCGCTGGAAGGGCGTCTATGGCGAAACGGCTGCCTTCCGCAAAACCTACAATGGGCGCGAGCCGGCGATCGACGAGGCGCGTTTCTCGCGTCCGCGCATGACGATCGCCGCCGGCTCTGCAACCGGCGGCGCCGATCCCGACGCTCCGCAGAAAGACGCGCCTCTGAAGACGGTCGAGATCGATGGTCAGCAGCGGGTCGTCGGCGTGGTCAGCCTGGGCGGTCGCCGCCTGCCGACGCGTGATGAAGTCGCCGCCATCAATGCGCGCCTGAATGCTCTCGAGCGGCCCGCATCGGCGACCAAACCTGCCGCCCCGGCGCCCACAGGCGTCACGACGATGGATGTGGAGGAAGTCGGTCGCCCCGCGAACTGACATCCTGCATTGCAACGCTTCGCCACTCCAAGCATTGATGTCGATGGCCGGACCTGACCGGCCCAGCGAGGACGCCTGCTTGACCCACCCCGAAGTCGATTGTCCGAGGTGGGACGAAGCCGACCGTTTGAAGGCCCTGACAAGCTACGGCGTGCTGGACACGACGCCTGAAGGGTCGTTCGATGATCTGGCGTCGCTCGCCGCGCGCATCTGTGAAGCGCCGATGGCCGCCGTCAGTCTGGTCGATTCCCAGCGTCAGTGGTTCAAGGCCGAGGTCGGTCTGGGCGTGCGCGAAACGCCGCGCCCGCTGTCGTTCTGCGCCCACGCGATGCTGGGCGACGACGTCATGGTCATCCCCGACGCGATGCAGGATGACCGCTTCATCGACAATGACCTGGTGACGGGCGCGCCGCACATCCGCTTCTATGCCGGCTATCCGCTGAGGACGCCGGACGGCGTGCCGCTGGGCGCCCTGTGCGTGCTGGACGACACGCCGCGCCCGCAAGGTCTGACCGAGCTTCAGCTGATGGCGCTCAAGACCCTGGCGCAACAGGTGATGACGCAACTGGAGCTGCGTCGCGCCTTGTTGGACCGGGACCTCAGCGACCGCACCGCGCGGTTGGCGATGGAGGCCTCAGCCTATGTCGGGGCCTGGGACTGGGACATTCCTGAGAACCGCGTGATCGCCGACGAACGCTTTGCGCGGATGTATGGCGTGGATCCCGAAGCGGCGCGCGAGGGCGCGGCCATCGAGGTTTTCACCTCCAGCGTCCATCCCGACGACGCCCAACGCGTCACCGACGAGATCGACCGGGCCATGACGGACGACGGCGCCTTCGTCAGCGAATATCGTTTGGGCCAGGGCGATGACGTGCGTTGGATTCTGGCGCGCGGTCAGGTCTATTTCGACGCCGAGGGCGCGCCGATCCGCTTCCCCGGCGTCGCGGTGGACATCACCGAACGCAAGACCATCGAGACGGACCTCGCCGAAACCGCCGTGGCCCTGAGCGAAAGCGAGAGTCGGTTTCGGGTGTTGGCTGACGCCATGCCGCAGATGGTGTGGTCCACCCTGCCGGACGGTTTTCACGACTACTACAATGCGCGCTGGTACGAATTCACGGGCGTGCCCCTGGGCTCGACGGATGGCGAGGGCTGGAACGACATGTTCCATGCCGACGACCGCGAACGGGCGTGGACCGTGTGGCGCAACTCGCTGGAAACCGGCGAGCCCTATGAGATCGAATACCGGCTGAAGCATCACAGCGGCGTCTATCGTTGGACCCTGGGCCGCGCGGTGGCGATCCGCGACGAGGCGGGCGAAATCACCCGCTGGTTCGGCACCCTGACCGACATCGACGAGTTGAAGCGGCTGGAGCAGGGCCGCGAGCTGGTCAGCCAGGAGCTGAGCCACCGGATCAAGAACATCTTCGCCGTCGTCACCGCCCTGGTCGCCCTGTCCGCGCGCCAGTATCCGGAGGCCAAGGCATTTTCGGCCTCGCTGCGCACGCGCATCACCGCCCTGGCCCGCGCGCATGAGTTTGTGCGGCCGCACACCGAGACATCCAAGACCACGATCGGGGCGACAACTCTGCATTCCTTCCTGTCCGACCTGTTCAAGGCCTATGCGGACGAGACGGGTGGGGCGCGCGTCGTCATCCAGGGCGAGGACGCCGTCTTCGACGATCAGGCGGCGACCTCCGTGGCCTTGCTGTTCCACGAACTGGCGACCAACGCCGCCAAATACGGCGCGCTTTCCGAGCGTGGGGGCGTCGTGACGCTCGACACAGAACGAAAGGAGGATCGCTTCGTCCTGACCTGGTCGGAAACGGGCGGTCCGGTCATCCAGGGCATGCCGCAACGCACAGGCTTCGGTTCGTCTCTAGCCAGCCTCTCGGTCGAGGGACAACTCGGCGGGCGGTTGTCGCGCGAGTGGCGGCCAGAGGGGCTCCAGGTCATCGTGGACCTGCCGGCGACGGCCCTGTCCAGGCGCCGCGCGGCAGGCGGATACTCAAATTAGTCTTCTATTGAAACCTATCCCTCACACTGACGTTACGTACGCTCCCGAGCACTGATTGAACCTATGACTGCGCGTATCCTCATCATCGAAGACGAAGCTCTCGTTGCGATGGAGCTCAGGTTCGTCCTGGAGGACCTCGGTCACGAGGTTCTGGGCGTCGCCGCGACCGCACAGGCCGCGCGCGATCTGGTGCGCGAGAACGACGTCGATCTGGCGCTGGTCGATATCCACCTGTCCGACGGTCCCACAGGAATCAATCTGGGCCGCGAACTGGGTCAGGACATGGGCGTCTCCGTCCTGTTCATGACGGCCAACCCCGGCATGGTGCGCGACGGCGTCGCCGGCACGATCGGCGTCTTGTCCAAGCCGACAGACGAACATGCGGTCCAGACGGCTGTGGATTACGCCCTGCGTCGTCGCCAGGGTCAGCCGGTCGATTACGCGCCGCCGGGTCTTCAACTCTTCGGGTAACCGCTTTCCGAGCGGTTGAAGCCGCATCGATGCGGCATATGTCGAGGGCTCCCCAAAAGGAGATCTCCGCATGACCACCCTTTCCAAACGCAAGCTCGGCTCCAGCGGTTTGGACATCGCCCCCTTGGTGTTCGGCGGCAACGTCTTCGGCTGGACGGCGGATGAGGCGACGTCATTCGCCCTGCTGGACGCCTTCGTCGAGGCCGGTTTCGACGCCGTCGACACAGCCGACGCCTATTCGCGCTGGGTTCCGGGCCATTCCGGCGGCGAAAGCGAGACGATCATCGGCAAGTGGCTGAAGGCGCGCGGCCGGCGCGACGATGTCAAGATCCTGACCAAGGTCGGATCGGACATGGGGCAGGGCCACAACGACCTGTCACCGGCCTGGATAGAGACGGCGGTCGAGGCGTCGCTGCGCCGGCTCCAGACCGACTATATCGACCTGTATCAGACCCACTGGCCCGATCCGAAGACACCGCAGGACGAGACGCTGCGCGCGCTGGACAAGCTGGTGCAGGCCGGCAAGGTGCGCGCCATCGGCACGTCCAATCATCCGGCCGAACAGGTGTCCGAAGCTCTGGACATCTCGCAGCGCGAGAGTTTGGCCGCCTATGCGACGATCCAGCCGCATTACAACCTCCACAGCCGCGACACATTCGAGGGCGGGTTGCAGGACCTGGCCGTCAAGAAGGGGCTGGGCGTCATTACCTATTTCAGCCTGGAAAGCGGCTTCCTGACCGGCAAATACAAGACCGTCGATCAGATCGCCGGGACCAAGCGCGAGGGCATGCTGAAGGACAAGTTCGACGAACGCGGCGTGCGTGTCCTGGCGGCTCTGAACGCCGTGGCGCAGAAGGCCGAGGCCACCTCGGCCCAAGTCGCATTGGCCTGGCTGCTGGCCCAGCCGGGCGTTACGGCCCCGATCGTCAGCGCCACCTCGACCGACCAGCTGGCCGACACGCTGAAGGCGGCGACGCTTAAGCTATCAGATGAGGATCTGGCGGAACTGACGGAGGCCTCGACCTACTGATCGCGCAGGATCGGGATCACCAGACCCCGATCTTCTCCGCCTCGGCGTGGCTGATGGGGTTGTGGGCTTTGGCGTGGTCCTCTTCGGCAAGGAAGCGGCTGACTTCCAGGGCGGCCATGCAGCCCATGCCGGCGGCGGTGACGGCCTGGCGATAGACGTCGTCGGTCACGTCGCCAGCGGCCCAGACACCTTCAATTTCGGTCGAGGCGGTGCCGGGCTTGACCCGCAGATAGCCGCCGGCGTTGGTCTCCAACTGGCCCTTAAACAGTTCCGATGACGGGGCGTGGCCGATGGCGATGAAGACGCCGTCGGCGGGGATTTCCCGGGTCGAGCCGTCCTGGACGTTCTTGAGCCGGACGCCCGTGACGTTCTTGGCCATGCCGTCCACGACGCCGACGATCTCCTCGATCGCCGAGTTCCAGATCACTTCGACCTTGGGGTGGGCGAACAGCCGGTCCTGGAGGATCTTCTCGGCGCGGAATTCGTCACGGCGGTGAACGACCGTGACCTTGGAGGCGAAGTTGGTCAGGAACAGCGCCTCTTCAACGGCGGTGTTGCCGCCGCCGACGACCACGACTTCCTTGCCGCGATAGAAGAAGCCGTCGCAGGTGGCGCAGGCCGAGACGCCGAAGCCCTGATAGGCGGCCTCGCTCTCAAGCCCCAGCCATTTGGCCTGGGCGCCGGTGGAGATGATGACGGTCTCGGCCAGCATCTCTTCGCCGCTGTCCAGCCTCAGCCGGAACGGGCGTTGCGACAGGTCGGCGGAGACCACGATGTCGTGGATGACCTCGGTCCCGACATGCAGGGCCTGGGCCTGCATCTGCTCCATCAGCCAGGGGCCCTGGATGGTGTCGGCGAAGCCGGGATAGTTCTCGACGTCGGTGGTGATGGTCAGCTGGCCGCCAGGCTGGATGCCGGCGATGACGACGGGGTTCAGCGAGGCGCGGGCGGCGTAGATGGCGGCGGTCCAGCCAGCGGGACCGGAACCGATGATGGCGACGCGAACGGTACGAGCTTGGGTCATGGCCCCTATTTAGGCGGTGATTCCCGTTTGCGCGATGCTAGTCTCGCCTGACACGCAGGGGAGATGGGGATGACGAACAAGAACGCGGCCGCGCTGGACAATGTCGGCCTAGGTCTCGCGCTGGGCACGGCCATCGGATCGAGATTTGGCGTGGCCCTGATGGGGGCCGCGAACGCCAAGGCCCGGAAGGGCGGCGGGTCGGACGGGGGCGCGGTCATGCCGCCATCGGATACGTCGCAGCACAGCGGCTCAGACTGCAGCGGGGACAGCGGCTGTGACGGTGGCGGCGGTGGCGGCGGCGACTGAAAAGGCTACTCCAGAATC
>NZ_DAMBJX010000096.1:0-6519 GCF_032067225.1 Brevundimonas vesicularis
ATGGCGTGCCGTTGGTCGTGATGCCGATGGGGCGTGATCACGCCGACAACGCCGCTAGGGTGGAATGGTTGGGTGCGGGCGTTCGGCTCTCAGAGCGCGCTTCGTCAGCCCGGATCAAACGTGCGCTGGTTCAGGTGCTTGCCGACGGAAAATACCGAGGAAACGCGCGAAGCTTCGCGAAGCGCCTGTCGGATTGCGACGTCAGTTCGAGACGCGCCGCCGACGGCATCGCATCGCTCGTGCGAACCGACGAGGCTTTGGCCGCTTGAGCGGGCAGGTCCGGCAACATCACCGTGCGATGGCGCCGCGGACATAGATCGCAAAAACAGGGGCAACGGGTTATGAGTGAGATCGGAAAAAGGGTGTGGGTGATTGCGGAAGGTTATATTCCCAGCGACAGCACGGGCCCAAGCCCGGCGATGATCAGCCATGAAACGGCTTGTATCCTCAATCCAGGCGACGCGTCGACCGACGTGGAGATCACGCTCTTCTTCGAGGATCGCGAACCGGTCGGCCCTTATAAGCTGACGGTCGGGGGCCGGCGGACCAAACATGTCCGCTTCAATGACCTACATGATCCTGAGCCCGTGCCCCGCGATACGGACTACGCAAGCCTCATTCGCTCACGACACCCTGTCGTCGTGCAGCATACGCGCCTGGATTCGCGACAGGCGGCGAATGCGATCATGACAACCGTCGCCTATAGTGAATGACACTTCGATCCTCGCATTTGTGGATCGAGCATCGTGCCCTCGTCGGTCGAACTATCGCTTTCGTCCGAACGGCCGAAAGCGAACATAGGAAACTGCGGCCGGCTTCGAGATTTGATCCTCTCACTCTCAGTGCGCCGCGCAGATCATAGACGTCGAGGTCGAGGCGAGACGTAGATGACGAACGACGAAAATGTCCCGGGCTGGCGACCGATCAGCCCGCCCGAAGAAGCCGCGGCGAGAAACGGTGCGCTCCCCGCCTATGTGGCCAACGGCCTGATCGGTCTGCGCGTGCGGGAAATGGCGCTCTCGCCGGGCATGACGATCGTCAATGGCGTCGTCGGCCAAGACCCGGAACGCCGCATCGAGGCGGGCGTCCCTGTCCCCTATCCGCTGGAAGCCGACATCTGCATCAACGGCGTCTGGCTGTCGGACCAGCCTTGGTGCGTGAGCGACTTAAGTCAGGCCTATGATTTTTCGACCGCTGAACTGACCAGCCGCTGGCGCGCGCGGATGAGCGACGTTAGCGCCGAGATCGAGGTCGTCACCTTCGCCAGCCGCACGGCGCCGGCCGTCGTCATGCAGGAGGTCATGGTTCGACCGGATGCGCCGTGCGACATCCGCCTGCGCGCCCGGACCTCGACCGCCGATGTCAGAGGGCGGGTCATGCGGCGTCGGACGGACACGCCCGGAGAAACGGATCCCGCTTGCGACGGCTCCCTGCTGTGGTCGACAGAGGGCGACCTATCGACCTGCGGGATTGCGCTGTGGACCGAGACGGATCCGGCCGCCGAGCGCGAAGTCACCCCTTGGGATGCGTCGGGACCGTTGCAAACCACTTACGATTTGGGCCTGGTCGGCAAGCGCGGTGCGCGACTTCGCCAGATGGCGGCCCTTGTTCCCTCGCTGATCCATGCGCGACCCGACGAAGAGGCCGTACGTCGGGTGGCGCGCGCGGCCCAGACCGGGTTCGAGACCCTTCGCGCCCGCAACCGCGACGCCTGGCGTGAGCTGTGGCGGGGCAGGATCGTCGTGACGGGCGCCGATCCAGCGCATCAGGCCTTGATCGATGCGGCGTTCTTCTATCTGAACAGCTCCGTCCACCCCGCCTCGCCGGCCGCGACCTCGATCTTCGGCCTGGCCGCGTGGCGGGACTATTCCTACTATTTCGGCCACGTCATGTGGGACATCGACGCCTTCTGTGTGCCGCCCCTGATCCTGAGCCAACCCGACGCCGCGCGCGCCTTGCTCGACTTCCGCTCGCGCAGTCTCGCGGCGGCCGCATCGAACGCGCGTCTGTCCGGCCGTCAAGGATTGCAGTTCCCGTGGGAGGCGGCCCCCTTGTCCGGCCAGGAAGCGACGCCAGGCGGCGGGTCGGGGGCGGCGCATGAGGATCATGGGACGCTGCATGTGGCGCGCGCGTTTAGCCTGTTCGCCGACGCCACAGGCGATGAGGCCTTCCTGCGGGAAAAGGCCTGGCCCGTGCTTGAAGGCGTCGCAGACTGGATCGTCAGTCGATTGAGCCTGACAGAGCGCGGCTATGAGCTAATGCGCGCTACAGGACCGGCTGAGGTCCCAAGCCCGCCGGACAATGACGCATTCACCTTGATGTTGGCCGACGATGTTCTGTCGCGGGCGATAGGCGCTGCGGAGGTGCTTGGACGACCGCCCCATGCGGCGTGGCGTGCCATTCGTCAGACCCTGTATCTGCCGCTACGTTCAGACGGAGCGATTGCGGCGCACGACGGCTTCCGCATCGATGAACCCAAGGGCGCCACCCCATCGCCCTTGGCCGGACTGTTCCCGGGCGGTTATCAAGCCAATCCGGAGACGATGCGCCGAACTCTCGATCTCTATCTGGCCCACTGGCGGGACTATGTCGGGGCGCCGATGTTTCCCGCCCTCTACGCGACGTGGGCCGCCTTGGCCGGCGACCGCGCCTTGGCCCTTCAACTGTTCGAGGCTGGATACGCCGCCTATGACGCCGGCCGTTTCCATCAATGTCTCGAGTATCGACCGGACCATCCCGACAGCGAAACGGCGGCCGGTCCGTTCTTCGCCAATCTGGCGGGCATGTTGATGGGGCTTGTCTACGGATTGACGGGGCTGGAAGCGCGCGGCGCGCCAGAGACATGGCCGAGACGGGTGGCGATCTTGCCGGCGGGATGGGACGCGATCACCGTTGAGCGCATCTGGCTGGGCGATCGAAGGGCGCGGCTGCATGTCGAGCACGGAAAGCCAGCCGCAATCACATGGCTTTGACTGCGAAGCCGGTGCACACGCCCTCGGCCGACGACGCCATCGCTAATGGCGGCGACCCGAGCGTTGATGGGCGATCCTCACACGGACGTTTAATCTCGTCTGTAGGCCAAGGTCCCAGCGAACACCGTCGCTCCCGCGTTATTCCTGACCGAAATCTCATACGTCTCCTCGCCCTCATTATGGGACTCCGAGAACATTTCGCCCAGCGCCTTTCGCGCTAGACGGCGCGCGCTGTTGTCGGACGGACAGTCGATGCCGACACCGTCGCGGCGGGCGCCGCTGGGATCGACCGTATCGAAAAAATATCGCATCTCAGACCTGGGCGTTTGGCTTGGTGCCTCCAAGGTGCAGGTAGCTGGGCTGGAAGCCCGCGAACTCGGCGAGGCGATCAAAGTTCGGAATTTCTACGAACCGCCCCTCTGTGCGGATCAGATCGGCGCCGCGCAACGTCATCAGCGTCCGGTTGATGTGCACTGGGCTCATGGAGGTGATGTCGGCGAGTTGCGCCTGCGTCAGCGGCAGGTCCAAGCCCGCTTCATCGGCGAAACCGACAGCGCGGAGCCGGAAATGGAGCTCGCAGATCAGATGCGCCAGGCGTTGATCCGCGGGGCGCTGGCCGATGTTCACCAGCCACTCGCGCAGGGTGGCCTCGTCCACCAGCCTCGCCCAGTTGAGCGCCAGGTTGATCCTCGGATTGTCTGTCAGGGCATTGATACGAGCCGGAGAGATTTGCGCGACCCTGGCGTCCGTCAGAACGCCGATCCCATGATCCATCTCGGTCAGGATCTGCACATGCAGATCACACATGTCGCCTGGAACGAGGATCGCCATGACCTGACGCTGACCGTCCTCCAGCATCTTGTAGCGACAGCCCCAGCCCTCAAGCACCACGTGCACGTTTCGGGGGACTTCGCCCTGCGACGAGATATCCGCTCCTGCCTTAAAAGTGCAGACATCCAGCACGGCGTCGCGGAGATCGATCCGATCTTGATCGGTCAGATAGGCGCCATACTCGAGCTTGCGGATGAAGGGGTCGATCATGGTGTTCGCCTCATCTGTCCGCCCTCACCCTAAACTTAGCGGGCTTCATTTGCACAGCCGCAAAGCCCTACGAACACGGGTCGCCAAAAATGCTCGCCGCTAACCTGCGTTAGAGAAGCGCGGGCGTCGCTGCGTCATTCTCGGGGAATGGCGCTGTTCTCCGGTCCGAAAATCCGCCGTGCGCGGTTATCGAACAACCGCTTCGATCGGCTACTCGCCTGGATCTCTGTGTTCGCGTGCGCTGTGGTGACGACCCTGCTTGTGGTCCTGTCCCTGCCGCATCTGACGGGCTGAGTGAGGTCTTGCGCTTCGCCAGCGGCTTGTCCGCTTTGCAGTCGCCGAACCGGATCCGATCTTCGGCCCGGCCCACCGACCGATATTGGACACAGGAAACGGAACGGCTCTCCCGCTGTTTCGGGTTCATCAGGAGGCGCCCATGACAGACGACAAAACCCAGACCGGCAACCCGGATCGCCAGCGGATCAGCCTGAGCGAAAACTATGAGGCTCGGGATTGGGCCGAGAAGTTCGGGGTCACCGAAGATCAGCTTCGACGGGCCGTCGAGAAGGTGGGAAACTTGGCGAGTGACGTCGAAAGAGAGCTTCGAGCCTGATGAAATCGGATCAAGAAGCCGAAGCCGCGTTGCCGCCGGGCGTCGCAAAAGGTCGGCGTCTTGACACGACGCCGACGGAACAGCAGCTGGCGGCGGGCGGCGTTGGGCCAGGCGGCCAGCCGGGTCCGGACCCCGCGACGCGAAGGCTGCAGGAGGGCCGAACGGACGCCCGTGATTCTGAAGGGCAGACCGAGCCGAACGAACCCTCGGGTTTACCGACGCAGGATTAATGGAGCCAGGTCATGCTGAAGAAGTATGCCTACGCCTGGATTACACTGGCCTTCTTCACGGTCTCGATCGCCCTTCATTGGGGCTTCGGCTGGCTCGCCTATGTGGATGACCAGACCTCTCATGGGCAAGCTGTCCGTCTCTCGCCCTATCTGGTCGAAATGGGTCGCGACACCTTCGAGAACTGGCAGTCAGAGTTTCTGCAACTTCTCTGGCAGGTCGTCGGCTTGGCTTATTTTCTCTACGTCGGGTCACCATCTTCCAAAGAGAACGATGATCGAATGGAGGCTAAGCTCGATGCGTTGATCGAGTTGGTCGGAAAAGAGAAGGGTGCAGAGCTGATTGCTGACCTCGACAAGACCCACTTGCGTCACAGCGGCCATGCTACGATCCACAAGCCGCAATCTTACTGACAGCCCTCTGCTGACCAGAGCCCTACAAGCAGACCTTTTAAACGTCGGCTATGAGTCAAAAGCGGCACTTGGAAGCGAATGTCTAAAAAGCGCCAGGATCAGACATTGGCTTGCTGGCAATAACGCGACATTCAGGCGGGCGGTGAGGCTCCAACATCGGGCGTGCGGCGGGGTCCGCCTTCGACTCGTTTTGGACATAGAGGTGTTCTGCTGGTACTCAGCCAAGCGCCAGCGAAAGTTTTCGGGCCAAGTCGCTTTGATCGAACGGCTTGCGAATGATCCGATCATCGGTCGTCGCAGCCAAGCCTTCGATATCAGCATAGCCCGTCGCGAAGATGATCGGGAGGCCTGGCCTTCGGACAGTCATCTCGCGAGCGACCTCTCCGCCGTTCATGCCCGGCATGGCGAAATCCAGCACGACGGCTTGAATGTCAGGGTGCTGATCGAACATATCCAAGGCCGCGCCCCCGCTGCCGGCTTCGATGACACGATAGCCTAGATCGACCAGTATTCCGGACGTTACGGCCCTGACTGCGTCGTCGTCATCGACGACCAGAATGGTGGTGTCAGGGAGCGGCGCCGCGCTGATAGCCGTGTCTGGGACTGTCTCCTTCTGTGGAGTTGCGTCGGCGCGAGGCAGAAAGATTCTTATTGTCGTGCCCCTCCCGATCGCGGTGTCGATCGTGACGCCGCCCCCAGACTGTTTCGCCAAGCCGTACACTTGGCTCAGGCCCAGGCCGGAGCCCTTGCCCACGGCCTTTGTCGTAAAGAATGGCTCGAAGACCCGCGCTAGCACTTCGTCGGACATGCCTGAACCATCGTCCGCCACCGACACCACGACATGGTCCCCGGCGGGAGGCTGTTCGGGCGTCACAGGCTCCGGTGCGACCACGTTGGCGGTCTGGATTCTCAGCGTTCCGCCGACATCCATCGCGTCGCGTGCGTTGATGGCCAGGTTGAGAATGACCAGTTCGATCTGGGTGGGATCGATCATGGCCGGCCACAGGTCGTCCGCAAGATCGGGTTCCAGGATACGCACGGTCCCGCCGATGGTGCTTTGCAGGAGATTCTTCATGCTACGCACGGTTTCATTGAGATCGACCGGGCGCGGCTCGAGTTTCTGCCGCCGTGAGAAAGCCAGCATCTGAGCGGTCAGCTGCGCGCCCCGATGCGACGCCTCCGCCATCATGGACAGTCGCTTCTTGAGAGCTGGATCCTCTGTCCGTTTCCGGATCTGCTCGACGTTGCCGAT
>NZ_DAMBJX010000097.1:0-6134 GCF_032067225.1 Brevundimonas vesicularis
CCACTGATATTGATAAGGCCAAGGCCGCGTCAGGTGGACGCCGAAGACATTGATCGGGCCGATGGGCGTCTGAACCGTCGCGCCCACGGTGCTGAGGCCGTCGGGACGTTCGGGCAGGCGTTGCAGGATCGGATAGCGCGAGGCGATGATCGAGCGCGCGTGGTCGCCGGCGCGCGCCTGGCCGATCAGGACGCGGTGGGGATAGTCCGGCAGCAACTGGTCCAGCCGCGACGCCGGGGCCTGCCCCAACTCAACCAGCACCAGGATGTCGGCGTCGGCGGCCGCGATGGAGCGGCGCATCGCCGCGACATCGGTGTTGAACACATACAGATTGGCCGAATAGACCCGGACGATCGGCTGGTCAGGCACGGGCACGCCCTTCGTCGGCGTCAATTGCGGCCAGACCGACAGGGCCAGCACCACGCACGTCAGCCCACCGACGATCGAGGCCGGCCATAGGCGAAAGAGCAGACACGCCACGGTCATGCCGACGACCGCCAGCAATACCGGCGATGTGAACTGCGCCAGTATATCCACCCAACGATGGCCGATGCCGCTGAGCGCCGCTGCGCCGAACGTCGCCAAGCCCAACAGCAAGGCGCTCGCCGTCACATTCGCCGCCAGCTTTATCAGGGTCATTGAAGAGGTATCTCTCAGATTGAACAGGACGCCTCGCCCAGCGTTAAGGCGACGCTTTGGAGGGCCACATGGCCAAACGGTCGATCCGGGATATCGAGAACATCTGGTCCAATGTCGAGGGCGTGAAGAAACTGTCGGACCGCGTCATCGGCATCGGCCCGTTCGGCATGGGACTGGACGCCATGCTGACCTGGGTGCCGGTCGTCGGCACGGCCTACACGGTCGGGACGGGCGGGTGGCTGATGCTTCAGGCCGTGCGGGCCAAGGCGACGCCGGCGACCCTGGCGCGCATGGGGGCTTACATGGCCATCGACACCGCTACTGGGACTGTGCCGATCGCAGGCGACATCATCGACACCTTCTTTCCCGGACAACTGATGGCGGCGCGGGCGCTGCAAAAGCACATCGAAAGCACCCACTGGGTCGAGGACACCGAGGCCAATGCGCGCGCCACCGGCGACCATGAGATGCATGAAGCCCGCGTGCAGAACGACAAGACGCTGAAGCGTATCATCTATCTGCATGATTGAGATGCGCTGGCTAAGGCGGCCTAGCCATCGTTTTTCCCGCAATGAAGCCGCCTGAATTCAACGGTCTGATCCAAATGACCGACCGTCTTCCGGCCTGAGGAAGGGCTGCGCCCAGACTGATCTCCGTGACAACGGAGAGAATAATGAGCGACGATTTCAGCGCGCGTCTGAACCTGCCCTATCTGGCGGCGGGGCAGATGCAGAAACATGTGACCCTGAATACGGCCCTGACCCGGCTGGACGCCCTGTTGCAGACGGCGGTGATCAGTCGCACGACGGCGATCCAGCCGGCCGATGCGTCGGATGGCGATCTTTATATCCTGCCGCAAGAGCCCGAAGGCGCAGCCTGGGCCGGGCGGCCGGTCGGAATCCTGATGCGGTTCGAGGGCGGCGGCTGGACCGCCGTGGCGACGTCGGACGGCATGATCGCCGGCGTTTTGGACGAAGGCGTCGTGGTGGTTCGGGCCGAGGGGGGCTGGGTCGCCCTGGGACAGCGACTGGGCGAGGCGCAGGGCCTGACGCGGCTGGGTCTCGGGACGTCCGCCGACGAAGCCAATCCCCTGGCGGCCAAGATCAACGCCGCCCTGTTCACGGCGCGCGGCGAGGAGGAAGGCGGCGACGGCGACCTTCGCCTGACCCTGAACAAAGCGACGGCGGGCGATGTCCTGTCGCTGCTGTTTCAGAGCGGATACGCCGCTCGCGCAGAGTTGGGCCTGATCGGCGACGACGATCTGAGCCTCAAGGTCTGCGATGACGCTGGGACATGGCGGTCGGTGTGGCGCGTGGATCGCGCGACGGGGCGTATCGCCTTTGACCAGGGGGCGGTCCGGCGTGAGACGACGCTGTTCACCAGCGATGACGACTATGCCCTGCCGGCCTGGGCGTGCTGGGTCGAGGCGACCTGCGTGGGCGGCGGCGGCGGCGGCGGCGGGGGCGCAGGGCTGGCGGGTGCGGCTGGTGCGTCGCGTCTCGGCGGCGGCGGAGGCGGCGCCGGCGGGCTGAGCCTCGCGCGATGGTCGGCGGACGATCTGGAGGGCGTCCTGTCGGTCAAGGTCGGCGCCGGCGGGATCAGTGGCGTTTCGGGCGGCGATAGTGAGGTCGCGACGGGTGACACGGTCCTGTTGCGCGCGACGGGCGGGACCGCAGGCGGCCCTGGCGTCGGTGGGGCAGGCGGCATCGGCCAACGGCTCGCCAATCCCGGCGGGAGCTCTTCGACAACCGCAACGGCGGCGACGGGCGCAGAAACCTTCTGCGCGGACGGACCGGGCGGAGGCGGGGCAGGCGGCGGTCTGAGCGCAGCGGATGTCGCCCATGCCGGAGGCGCGGGCGGTGTGGGGGGCTGGTCGGGCCTCCGCGCGGCCGGCGGCGTCGCGGGCGCTGCGGGACAGGCTTCGCCCAAGCCGCTCTTGTCGATGGTCGGCGGCGGCGGCGGGGGCGGTGATGCATCAGTGAGCGGAGCGGGCGGCCCCGGCGGCTCAGGCGCGCTGTTCGGGGCCGGGGGCGGGGGAGGCGGCGCGGGCCTGACCTTCGGCGGCCAAGGCGGTTCGGGCGCTTCGGGCGCGGTTCTGATCACGGTCGTCGGATGAGCCGGCGTGGACATCCGGCTGAGCCGGTCGAGGTGCTGGAGGCCGAGGCGTGGGAAGCGCCTGACAGCCTCAGCGACGGGGAATGGCGCCTCCAGTCCGGCTGGGATGGCCGCTGCTCCATTGAAACCTATGACGAGGAGGACGAACGATGACCCGACACAGACAGGGGGCGATCCCCTTGGCGGAGGGGCGGTGGCTGTTTCGTCGCCTCTACGCCTTCGCTGTCAGCGCGGGGCTATGGGTGCTGTTGATGCGCACGGTGGGGCGGATGCCGGCTGAGATGCTGCCCAGGATCACGGACGGGCTGATGGGTCTGCTGGCCCTGATCCTGGTGCTCTATCTGGTGGCGCCGACCGCTCCGCAGTTGATCACCCTGATCGCCACCGCCCGGCTGCGTATCAGCGGAGGCCGACCATGAGCTTTCGTCTGTCCAGCCGGTCGCGCGCGCGGCTCGTCGGCGTGCATCCGGCCCTTATTAACGGTGGTCGAGGCGGCGATCGCGCGCGCGCCGGTGGACTTCATGATCACCGAGGGACTGCGCACGGCCGAACGTCAGGCGGCCCTGGTCAAGGCCGGCGCCAGCCGCACGACGCGCTCGCGCCATCTGACGGGCCATGCCGTCGATGTCGCCGCCCTGGTCGAAGGCCAGGTGCGGTGGGACTGGCCGCTGTATGGCCGGATCGCCGAAGCGTTCAAGGCGGCGGCGCTCGACCTGAAGACGCCTCTGATCTGGGGCGGCGACTGGAAGACGCTGCGGGACGGTCCGCATTTCGAGCTGGATCGAAAGGCTTTTCCATGAGCGCTGGATCCATACTGCAGGCGATGACGCCGCTCGGCTGGTTGGCGGCCGCCGCTGCAGCGTTGGCGCTGGGGTTCGTCCTGCTCGGTGGGCTCGGCTTTCGCTGGGACCCGCTGAACCTGCAGCACAAGCGTCTGGAGGCCGCGAGCATTCAGGCGCGGGATGCGACGGCCGTGGCGGCGGCGCAGGCCGACGCCCGGCGGATTGAAACCGAAGGCGCGGCGGTTCAGGCCCGGCGCGTCGATCACTATCACCACATGACGGGGACGGCCGACCGGGCGACCACGGCCGCCGTCGCCCAGGCCAGGAGCGCCGCCGATGCCGACCAAACCTTGGACAACCGCCGCGCTGATCGCCTGCGCGACCATGACGGCGAACTGTGCCGCATCGCCCCCGATCTCGATGGTTGCGCCGGCGCGGCTGGTCTTGCCGGATGTGGCGACACGCCCGTGCGCGCTGGCGACCCTGCCGGCTGAACCCACGGCCGGCGATCTGGACGCGGCCTATGTGCTGCGCGGCGCCCAGATCGTGACCTGCGATGGGGCGCGGCGGCTGGCGGTCGAGACCCTGTTGGCCGAACGCGCGATGCAGGACGCGCAGGTGCGACGCCGCGACTGACGCCCTGCAAAAACGACTCGGCAACTTCTGCCGCCTGGTGTGCAGGCTTGCCGGGTCGTTTCGCAAACCGCCGAGATAAGTTCAATGAAATCAATGTTGGCGTCTGGCCGGCGTCACATTTTGGACTGGCCCCGCCCTTGCTCTCCTGAAGACCGAGCAAAACGCTCCTGACGCTAAAATGGCGTCGGACATCACACGAAGTGAACAGGAAAGCCAAAATGGCTACGAGCATCAATACGAACTACGGCGCCGCTGTCGCGCTGCAAAACCTCAATGCGACCAACGCCATGTTGGAGCGCACGCAAAACCGTGTCTCGACGGGCCTGAAAGTGAGCTCGGCCAAGGACAACGGCGCGATCTACGCCATCGCGACGACCCAGCGCGCCAACATGGGCGCCATGGATGCGGTTCGGAATTCGCTTCAGCGCGGACAGTCGATCGTCGATGTGGCCCTGGCCGCCGGCGACACCATCACCGCCGCCCTGGAAGAGATGAAGTCGCTGGCCGTCAGCATTCAATCGTCGGTCGCCGGCTCGGCCGCCGAAACGTCTTATCTGGCCGATTTCAACGCCTTGGGTAAGGAAATCGACGCGGCTCTGAAGGGCGCGACCTTCGATGGCGTCAACCTGTGGAACACCACCACCGCCACCAACATCACCACCAACGTCACCGGCGGAACCTATCAGATCGGTTTCGGAACGACCGACAAGGCGGCCGCCGCCCCGATCACGGCGGTCTCGGCCGGCACCGCCGCCCGCGCCGGCGCCACGACCGCCATCGTCGATGCGGCAATCACCGAGATCACTGCTGACTTGGCCACGATCGGCACGCAGTCCAAGTCGGTCGGGCGTCAACTGACCTTCGTCAACAAGCTGCAGGACTCGACCGAAGCCGGCATCGGCAACCTGGTGGACGCCGATCTGGCCAAGGAAAGCGCCAAGCTGACCGCCCTGCAGACCAAGCAACAGCTGGGCGTGCAGGCGCTGTCGATCGCCAACCAGGGCAGCTCGATCCTGCTGAGCCTCTTCCGCAACTAAGCCCGTCACGGGCTTAACGCTTCGCCTTTCGCCGTGTGGTGACCCCACGCAGGCGCAGACCAACTCGACGCGCGCTCGGCAAATCTTGCCTGGTGCGGGGACCAGCCCGGCAGAACCTGCCGGGTCGGAAGGAGGGTAAATCAAAGGTAAACCAGTAAAATCAGTTAGTTGTGGGCTTTTGCGCGGATCAGAAATGGCCCGGCAATTGCTTCTTACTCACCGAGCAAAAAGCTCCCGGCGGCAAAACGACGCCGGAAATCACTGAAGTGAACAAGGAGGGCCAGAAATGCCCAGCATCAATACGAACTACGGCGCCGCAGTCGCCCTGCAGAGCCTGAACAAGACCAACGCCCAGCTGGAAACCACCCAAAACCGGATCAGCACCGGCATGAAGGTGTCTTCGGCCAAGGACAATGGCGCGATCTTCGCCATCGCCACCCAGCAGCGCGCCAACGCCGCTTCGCAAGACGCGACGCGTAACTCGCTGCAACGCAGCCAATCGATCACCGACGTGGCCCTGGCCGCCGGCGACACGATCACCTCCGCCCTGGAAGAGATGAAGTCGCTCGCTGTCAGCATCCAGTCTTCGGTTGCCGGTTCGGATGCTGAGACGGCCTATCTGAAAGACTTCAACGCCTTGGGCGCGGAAATCGCCACCGCGATCTCTGGCGCTTCGTTCGATGGCGCCAACAGCCTGACGACGCCTCTGGGCGTCGCCTCGGTGACCGGCCTGACGGGCGGCTCCGTCGCTCGTGCGGGCGCCACGACGGCTGCGGTGGACGCCGGCATCGCGACGGTCACATCGTCGCTGGCGACGCTGGGCACCCAGTCCAAGTCGCTGGGTCGCCAGATCACCTTCGTCAACAAGCTGCAAGACGCGATGGAAGCCGGTGTCGGCAACCTGGTCGATGCAGACCTGGCCAAG
>NZ_DAMBJX010000098.1:0-5992 GCF_032067225.1 Brevundimonas vesicularis
ATGGGATTTCACCATCGCCCCCGTTCCCTCCGCTCTCGCCGCCGCAAGGTCGCAGGCCAGGCGAGCCCTCCATGCGACGAGACAGGGGCATGATGGGGCCGTTTGACCCCGTGGATGGGAGAAGGGGGACATAAATCGGCAAGCGGTTGAAATCGCTGCGGATAGACCAGCGGCATTGCGATGGCTGGCGTGTCCACCGCATCTTGTTTCAGCCGCCGAAGCCGCCTTCGTCGAGGAAGGTCTGTTCTTCAGGCGTCGTCCAGCGGCCCAGCGCGGCGTTGCGGTGCGGGAAGCGGCCGAAGCGAACGATGATGTCGCGGTGCAGCTTGCCCCATTTCTCCAACTCCGCGTCGCCAGCGATCAAGGCCATGTAGCGGTTCTGATCCTCGATCCGTTCGGAATGTTCGAAGGGCAGGAGGAGGACGTTCTTTAGCGCCGGCTCGACCGCCAGATGCAGATCGCGCGCCACGGCTTGGTTTGCAAACATCAGGGCGAGCGGGTCGGTGGCGAACTGATGCGCCGTGCCGCGAAAACTGTTTCGCGGATACTGGTCCAGCAGGATCAACAGCGCCAAGGCGCCCTCGGCCGTGTTCATCCAGTCGTCCCGTTCGCGGCGTGCGGCGGCCCAATGCAGGGCGTGGCCTCGCTCGCGGAAGTCGGCGTCGAACGCCTCGTCCTTGGCGAACCACTTTTCGGGCCCAGCCTCTTTCCAGAAGGCGACGACGTCGGATAAGGTTATGAAGGCGGTCATGACCCAGACCCTACCCAATCCGCTGCCCGTCTTCCATGATCGCGACTGCGATCTTTCGATCATCCGCGGCAAGCGCGTGGCCATGATCGGGTACGGCAGCCAGGGGCGGACCCATGCGCTGAACCTGCGCGATTCGGGCGTGACCGACATCGTGGTGGGTCTGAAGGCCGACTCCAAGACGCGAGACCTGGCGCGCGCCGACGGGTTCGAGGTGATGACGGCCGCACAGGCCGCGTCGGGCGCCGACGTGGTCGCCGTCATGACGTCAGACGAGGCGCACCGCGATCTGTGGCGCGACGAGCTGGAGCCGAACGTGCGGCCGGGCGCAGCCCTGGTCTTCGCCCACGGCCTGTCGGTGCGATTCGGCCTGGTCGAACCGCGCGCGGATCTGGACGTCATCCTGGCCTCGCCCAAGGGGATCGGGCCGCGTATCCGCGATCTGTACGAAGCCGGAGAGGGGGTCTTCTGCCTGTTCGGCGTGCAGCAGGACGCGACAGGCGGCGCGCATGCGCTGGGCCTGTCCTATGCGGCGGCGCTGGGGTGCGGGCGCAAGGGCGTTCTGGAGACGACGATGCGCGACGAGTGCGAGAGCGATCTGTTCGGAGAACAGGTGGTGCTGTGCGGCGGCATCGCCGAACTGATCGATGCGGCCTTCATGAAGCTGGTCGACGCCGGCTATCCGCCCGAGGTGGCGTGGTTCGAATGTTTTTACGAGACCAAGCTGGTGACCGACCTGATGTACGAACGCGGCATCGCGGGCGCCTTCGCCAAGATTTCGAACACGGCGGAATACGGGGCCTATCTGACCGGACCGCGCGTCATCGGAGCCGAGTCTCGCCAGGCGATGGATCAGGTGCTGGCCGAGGTGCAGGGCGGGGCGTTCGTGCGGCGACTGATGGCCGATTACGACGCGGGTTCGCCCGATCTGAGCGCGCGCAGAAAGGCGCTGGGCTCTAGGACCATCGAGTCGGTTGGGGCGCATCTGAATGCGGTGGCGCGCCAGGCGATGGAGAGCGCGGCGAACGACGACTAACGCGGACATGGCGGCGGGCGAAGGCCCTCTGTCGCATCGTCGATTTTTCTGAGGAGAAGATGGTCGGAGTGAGAGGATTCGAACCTCCGACCCCTGCGTCCCGAACGCAGTGCTCTACCAGGCTGAGCCACACTCCGACCGTGGGGGCTGGCCTGGCGGCGTCGCCCCGAAGTGAGGACGCGGCTTATAGCCATGGGTTCGATGGGCCGCAAGCGCCCATTTCGACCCATCTTCACGGTAAGCGAAAATAGTCCTGAAAGAGGGTGTTGCATCCCAAAACGGCTTGGCGTATCTGACCGCCTCCGCCGCACAGAGTGCTTCGGAAACGCCGGTCCTGCTGGGGAATGGTGTAATGGTAACACTACGGTTTTTGGTACCGTCATTCTAGGTTCGAGTCCTAGTTCCCCAGCCATCCGCCGACAAAGGTCGGCGCCGCCGAACCACTTTACAGCTTCAGCATTATCATCTGCGCCAGGGCTTCCGTTCGGATGCCCGGCTACCTAGCTTGACCGCAGACTACTGCTGAGGAGAACGATGATGGTCACCGCCAAAGAAAAGCGCCTGGCGCCCCTGAAGACGCCAACGAGCCTGTCGGAGGAGGCGACCCAGAGCATTTCCGCCGCACTGACCGGGCTGCTGGCCGATACGTTCGCCCTCTACATCAAGACAAAGAATTTCCACTGGCACGTCTCAGGCCCGCATTTCCGGGACTATCATTTGATGCTGGACGAGCAGTCGGCGGAAATCCTGGCCATGACTGATCCCATGGCCGAGCGGGCGCGCAAGATCGGCGGGACCACGCTGCGCTCCATTGGTCAGATCGCCAAGGAATCACGCATCGCCGACAATGACGCCGACTATGTCGACCCGCTGGATATGCTGGCCGAGCTTCGCGACGACAACGGTGAGCTGATCGGCCGAATGCGCGAGGTGCATGACCTATGCGACGAGCATAACGACGTGGCGACCGCCAGCCTGCTGGAGAACTGGATCGACGACAGCGAAAAGCGCGTCTGGTTTCTGTTCGAATCGGGTCGCCGCGGAAACGGCTGAGGAACCGCAGCGCTTGCGCCGTCTTATGTATCGTCGATAGTCGATGACGGACGGCGCAGGAGGGGCGTGTGAAGCAGGGTTCGGTGATCTGCGGCTTGGCGATCTTGGGCGTGCTGGCGGCCTCGCCCGCTTCAGCCGATATGTCCAAGGCGTTCGGCAATACGATCGTGTCCCATTATCCGAATGGACAGTGGGTCAGGCACTATTTCGAGCCGGATGGGCGCTACACCTCGCAGTTTTCCGATGGGCGACGTGTGGCGGCCCGCTGGTCGGCCGAGGGTGACAAGATTTGTTTGTCCGGCTTCAGCCCGCGTCAGATCCTGCCGCGCTTTTGCAGCCGGATGGTCGAGGCCGATGTCGGCGACACCTGGCGCGCCCGCGATCCCTTGGGACGCTCCATTCGCAACGAACTGGTTGCGGGGCGTCGCTGAGGCCTTGCCCTGAGCGGCGTCACCCTCTAGACGCGACCGCCTACCCGATGCGGATGTGGCGGAACTGGTAGACGCACTGGATTTAGGTTCCAGCGCCGAGAGGCGTGGAGGTTCGAGTCCTCTCATCCGCACCAGACAAAAAAGGCCCCGGAGCGATCCGGGGCCTTTCTTTATTCTTGGCCTATCGCCCTTGCGAGCTACTTGAGGCCGATAGATGGGCCTGCCGCGATTGGTGCGACAGGCCCGGTTTGGTCTTAGCGGATTGGCGGCACGGGCGGCGGCGGGACGTCGCCGTCGGTTTCGTGAACCTCGACCAGACCGCGACCCAGGTGGCTCTTGCGGTAGCCATACAGGAAGTAGATCACCAGGCCGATGCCGCCCCAGATCGGCAGCACCATCTTGGCGTCGTGCGGCAGGTTCCAGAACAGGAAGGCGCAGCCGAACGCCGACAGGGGCGCGAACACCCAGATCAGCGGCGTACGGAACGGACGGCGACGGTTCGGATCCTTGACCCGCAGCACCAGAACCGCGATCGACACCATGAAGAAGGCGAACAGGGTGCCCGAGTTCGAGATGTCGGCCAACTGACCGACCGGGAACAGGGCGCCGGCGATGGCGACCGCGATGCCGGTGGCGGCGGTCACGATATAGGGCGTCTTCCACTTGGGGTGGATCTTGGTCAGGCCTTCCGGCAGCAGACCGTCACGCGCCATCACGAAGAAGATGCGGGTCTGACCGAAGATCATCATCAGGATGACCGACGGCAGGGCCAGCAGGGCGGCGGTGCCAAGGGCGTTGCCGATCTGGGGGTGACCGACGACGCGCAGAACGTGGGCCAGGGCCTCGTTGGAGCAGACCAGCATTTCGGCGTTGGCGGGCAGGGCGCAGGCGGCGACGAAGGCAGGCGAGCCCGGCTGAACAGCTTCACCGGCGGCGCCCAGAACTGGCTGAGCGCCGATGGCGCCGGCGGCGCCGAGTGCGACCAGCAGATAGAAGACCGTACAGATGGCCAAAGAGCCGATCAGGCCGATGGGCACGTTGCGCTGCGGGTTCTTGGTCTCTTCGGCCGCCGTCGAAACGGCGTCGAAGCCGACATAGGCGAAGAAGATTGAGGCCGCGGCGCCGACGATGCCCATCCCCGAGTATTGGCCGAAGAGGCCATTGGGAGCGAACGGCGACAGGTTGGCCGACTTAATGACAGGCAGGGTGATGACGATGAAGACCGTCAGGGCGACGACCTTGATCGCGACCAGGATTGCATTGACCCGGGCCGATTCCGTGGTGCCGACCATCAGCAGAGCCGTCACCAGCAGGGCCACGACGATGGCGGGGATGTTGACGATCCCGGCCGAGAAGTCAGGCGTGGGGATGAAGCCGTTCATCGACCAGGTCGGCCCGGCGGATAGGAGGTCGGGGAAATCGAATCCGAGCCCCTGTTCTATCAGCCCCAGCACATACCCCGACCAACCGACCGACACGGCCGAGGCGGCCACGGCGTATTCCAGAATCAGCGCCCAACCGACCGTCCAGGCCAGCAGTTCGCCCATGACGGCGTAGGTGTAGGTGTAGGCCGAGCCCGAAACCGGGGCCATCGACGCGAGTTCGGAGTAGCAGAGCGCTGCGACCGCGCAGACGGCGCCGGCGATGACGAAGCTGATCATCATGCCCGGTCCGGCCTTTTGGGCGGCCGAAGCGGTCAGGACGAAAATTCCGGTGCCGATGATGGCCCCGATACCCAGAAGCGTTAGTTGAATAGGACCAAGCGACCGGTGAAGCGACTTCTTCTCGGCCGTGGCAAGGATCGCGTCGAGCGACTTAACGCGCCACATATAATACCCCCACGTTTTGATGCAGCCCCTCGGCTGCTTGGGGCGGACGCTAGCGACGGATGAGGCGGCGCGCAACGCGCATGACGGGGTGGTTAAGGCGCGACGACGCTTTCGTGATCACACGTCGGCAGGCTAGAGGCGACGCATGCTGCCCATCCACGCCGTTCTGGAACCGCTGAAAGCCGCTCTGAGCGCGGGCAATACGGCCGTGCTGGCGGCGCCGCCGGGGGCGGGCAAGACGACGGTCGTGCCGCTGGCCCTGCTGGATCAGCCCTGGCTGGAGGGCAAGGTGCTGGTGCTGGAGCCGCGACGCCTGGCCGCACGGGCGGCCGCCGACCGGATGGCTGCGACCTTGGGCGAACAGCCAGGCGCGACGGTGGGCTATCGCACCCGGCTGCAGAGCCGTATCGGGCCGAACACGCGGATTGAGGTGATCACCGAGGGCGTCTTCACGCGAATGATTCTGGACGATCCGGGGCTGGACGGCGTGGGCGCGGTCTTGTTCGACGAGTTCCATGAACGCAGCCTGGACGCCGACCTCGGGCTGGCGTTGGCGAGAGACACGCAAAAGCTGCTGCGCGAGGACCTGCGGCTGCTGGTCATGTCCGCGACGCTGGATGTGGTCGGGGTCTCGCGCCTGCTCGACGGCGCGCCGGTGATCGAGGCCGAGGGACGGGCCTGGCCGGTCGAGACCCGGTATCTGGGCCGCAATCCGTCCGAACGGTTCGAAGAGGCTGTGGCGCGCGCCTGCCTGACAGCGCTGGGCGAGGAGGTCGGATCGGTGTTGGTCTTCCTGCCAGGACAGGGCGAAATTCATCGGGTCGCTCGGCTGGTAAACGAGCGGCTCCGGATGCCGAACGTCGATGTCGTGCCCCTGTATGGCGGGCTGGACCGG
>NZ_DAMBJX010000099.1:0-5960 GCF_032067225.1 Brevundimonas vesicularis
TCGTAGTTCGCCGCCGCGACGATCTGCATGATCCGCTGCATATCCGACAGCGGCGCGGGATCCTCGACCCGGACGAAGAAGGCTGGCGCAATGGCGGCGTATCCCTGCTTGGCCAGACGGCGGCAGATGTCGCGGATATATTCGTGGACGCCGAAGATTTCGGACACCACCACGACGACCGGGAAAGGCCCGTCGCCCGCCGGCCGGGCGACATAGGCCGGAAGCTGGAACCCGTCCGGCGCGGCATAGGTCACGGTCTCGGTCGACAGGCCCTCGGCGTCGGTCGTTATGGGCTTGGCTTCTTTGGCCAGGGCCGCGACCGCATAGCCGGAAAAGAGCAAGCCCCCCAAGGCGCCCAGAGTTCGACGGCTCAGTTTCAGGTCGTCGGCGGTCTGGCCTTCGGGGCGGATCAGCACGGTCATGGGACGCTCCAACGCGGAAAGGCGTCAGAGCATCACGACGGACGACGAGCGTCCAGTCACGTTAAGGCGCGCTGTTGAAGTCTCGACGACCTCCATTAACGAGAAGAAGGGCGCTCAAGCAGCGAGCGACCGCGTCGCGAGCGTTAGCGCCCTTCTTTCCCAGCATCAGTGCCGGAAGACCCGAACGCCGGTGAAGGCCATGGCGATGCCCTTTTCGTCGGCGGCGGCGATCACCTCCGCGTCGCGCATCGAGCCGCCGGGCTGGATCACCGCCGTGGCGCCGGCCGCGACGGCTTCCAAGAGGCCGTCGGCGAAGGGGAAAAAGGCTTCCGAGGCGCAGGCCGAACCCTCGGCCAGCGACTGCGTCAGCCCCTTGGCTTCACCCGCCTCCTTGGCGCGGATGGCGGCGATGCGGGCGCTGTCGCGGCGATTCATCTGGCCGGCGCCGATGCCGGCGGTCTGGCCGCCCTTGGCGTAGACGATGGCGTTGGACTTGACGTGCTTGGCCACGGTGAAGGCGAACAGCATGTCCTGGATCTCGGTCGGGGTCGGCTGGCGCTTGGTGACGATCTTCAGGTCCGAAGGCTTGATCAGCGACCGGTCGCGGCTCTGCACCAGGAAGCCGCCGGCGACCGAGCGGAACACTTCGCCCGCGCCGTGCGGATCGGGGAGGCCGTCGGTGATCAGCAGGCGCAGGTTCTTCTTGGCCGCGAAGACGGCCTTGGCCTCGTCGTCGGCGCCGGGGGCGATGACGACCTCGGTGAAGATGCCGGTGATGGCGCGGGCGTCTTCGCCGTTCAGCGGACGGTTGACCGCGATCACGCCGCCGAAGGCCGAAACGGCGTCGCATTCCAGCGCGCGAGCATAGGCTTCGGACAGGTCCTTGCCCACCGCAACGCCGCAAGGGTTGGCGTGTTTGACGATGACCACGGCCGGCTGTTCGAACTCGGCGACCAGCTCATAGGCGGCGTCCGCGTCCGCGATATTGTTGTAACCCAGTTCCTTGCCCTGAATTTGTTCGGCATAGGCAACGCCCGGACGACGCGCGCCGGTGCGGTAGAAGGTGCCCGACTGATGCGGGTTCTCGCCATAGCGCAGGGTCTGGGCCAGGGATCCGGCGATCGACTTGCGGGCCGGGGCGGCATCCTCGATTTGACCGGCGAACCAGCCGGAGACAGCGGCGTCATAGGCGGCGGTGCGGGCGAAGGCGCGGGCGGCAAGG
Source organism: Brevundimonas vesicularis (assembly GCF_032067225.1). Taxonomy (GTDB): domain Bacteria; phylum Pseudomonadota; class Alphaproteobacteria; order Caulobacterales; family Caulobacteraceae; genus Brevundimonas; species Brevundimonas vesicularis_F. Next base: position 1,645 of record NZ_DAMBJX010000099.1, read on the forward strand.
CGCTTGCGCAGGGCCAGATCGGTCGAGCCTTCGGCCTTCAGCGCCTCAAGGATCAGGCCGATGCTCTCGCCGTCGGGGGCGACGGCGACATAGCAGTGGTTCTTGGAGCCCGAGCGGATCATGGCCGGGCCGCCGATGTCGATATTCTCGACCGCCGCCTCGAAGGCGCCGCCGGCCGCGACGGTGCTTTCAAACGGATAAAGGTCGATCCAGACGATATCGATGGCGCCGATGCCGTGGTCGCTCATGGCTTGGGCATGGTCGGCGGCGTCACGCACGCCCAAGAGGCCGCCGTGAACGATGGGGTGCAGGGTCTTGACCCGGCCGTCCATCATCTCGGGGAACCCCGTCAGATCAGCCACGTCTTTAACCGGAAGACCCAGTTTCTCTATCGCCGCGCGTGTGCCGCCGGTCGAGACCAGTTCGACGCCCAGATCGTGCAGGGTGCGGGCCGCGTCCTCCAGCCCGGCCTTGTCGGACAGGGAGATCAGGGCGCGTTGCGGCTTGACCCGATCAGGGGCGGGCGGAAAGTCGGGAGCGGCGGGCATGGGCGGCGTCCGTGATGGCAGGGGAGGATGGCGCGCCGTCTAGACCCAAACCGCTTCGCCGTCACCCCACGGACGGTTTCAGGTCGGTTCGCCGCTTGCGCCGGCCGGGCTCAACTTCCAGCGGATCTTGGTCTCGCTGTCGGTGCGGGCCGAGCCGCGCACCACGATCTGAAGGGAGCGGCGGGTCAGGCCGGCGTCGATATGGACGCTGGGTTCGATGGCCACGTCCGGTCCGTCGGTCCTGAACCACCAGCCCCGGCCCGAGGCGCCGCGCAGCAAGATCGACCGCCGGTCGCGCGCCAGCGAGGCCTGCACTCCTGGCTCCAGATGGAAGCGGATGGCGTAGGGCGCCGCGATCTGGCGCACCATCTCCTTGCGGCCTGGCGTGGGGAAAAGCTTCTCTTCGGCCCGCAATTCGTCCAGGCGCTGGTCCAGATAAAGCCGGCGCTGATGGTTCAGGCCGAACAACTCATTCCAGCCGTCGTGTTCCATCTCCAGCCAGACGGCGCCGTCGCCGTCGCGCAGGTCGGTGGTCACATGGATCGGCGGTCCGACCAGGCGCGGGCCCAAGAGCTCACCCTTCCAGCCGCCCAGCGGTTCGTTCAGCGACCGCTCGCCCAGGGTCAGGGTCGAATGGGCCGGCGTCAGCCGCAGGGCCTGGCGGTCGGTCGAGGCCGGCGTCCACCCCGAGCCGGTCACCAGACGATCCTTGCCGCAGGCGATCTCCAGCGCCAGCGGCTGGGCGCAGGCGGCCGCCCCCCAGGCGTCGCGCGCCGGCGGGGCGGTGTCGGCGATGATGGTGAGCAGGGGGCTGGCGATTCGCGTCAGGCCGGCGACCGCACCGGTCGCTGCAGGCGCGTCGGCGCTGCTGGCCATCGCTTCGTCGTCGTGGGCGCGGGCGGCCGCGACGCGTTCAATGGTGGAGGGACCGCCGCCCTGGAAGCTGGCCAAACGACCATCGGGCATGGTCAGCAGGCGCAGGCCCTGCGTCAGCCGGACGACGGCGGCCGAGACGCTCTCCGGAGTCGGTTCGGAAAGTTGCGACAGGGCGTCGTCCAGCGTCAGCAGATCGAGCAGCAGCTCAAGTCCCGTCTCGGGACTGCGCGAGGCGTGGCCGCCGTCGGCCTGCACCGTCGTCTTCAGGGCGCCGTCCAGCCGCGACAGCGCGCGGCGACGCAAGGCCTGCCCTGGCGCCCCCGCCAGCACGCAGCCGCCGATGGCCGCCGCCGTTAACCGTTCGGCCCGGCTGGCCAGACCGCCGGGCGGACGCAGCAGTTGCCGGGTCTGGCGCGCCAGACTATCGGCCAGTTTCAGCCGCTCGGCCTCGGTCGCGACGGCACCCATCCGCCGTGCGCCGCACGCCAGATTGACGACCCGCCGCGCCAGGATTTCCGGTCCCCAGGCGAAGGGCGACCACCGTGCAAAGGCGTCAGCCCAGGCCAGGGTCAGACGTAGCGCCTCGCGCGCGCCACGGTCGCCTTGCGCCATCAGGCCCGGCAACCAGGCGAAGGCGTGAAGCTCGACCGCAAACGGCCGCGAGGGACTGGGCCGGTTCCACGGATCGGACGGCGGTTCGACCTCCATCGAGGCGCCCGCCAACATGAAACGCCCGGCCAGAACATTGCGCCCCGGCGCCGGATCATGAGCGCGGAAATCGCGCGGCGTGGCGGCGAACGCGGTCACCTTGCCCCCGCCCAGCGGCGCCCCCAGCGTCAGGCCGTAGCCGGGCAGACCGTAAAGCTCGATCCACAGCTGCCGCGTCGCCAACCGTCCGGCGATGGCGGGCCACAGGCCGGGTCCGGCGATCGTGTCGCCCGACCGCACGGGCGTGCGTACCGGGGCGCCAGGCAGGCCGGGGATCTGACCCGAGGCGACGTCCAGCGTCGTTTCCTGCCCCCGTGGGGCAAAGGGGCCGAGCGGGCTCACGAGAGGCTCGGAGCAGCCGGCGCGGCTTTCAGGGCGGCGATATTGGTCGCGTAATCGCCCTTGAACACGAACGACCCAGCGACCAGAGTATCGGCCCCAGCGGCGACGCAGGCCCCGGCGTTGGCGGAGGTCACGCCGCCGTCCACCTGAAGGTGAGCCGACGAACCGGCGCGGTCGAGAATGGCCCGCGCGCCCGCGATCTTCTTCAGCGAACTGTCGATGAACTTCTGACCGCCAAAGCCCGGATTGACCGACATGATCAGCACCAGATCGACCAAATCGACCACCTCTTCCAAGATCGACAGTGGCGTCGCCGGGTTGAACACGACGCCTGCCTTGGCGCCCAACTGGCGAATGCGACCCAGGGTGCGGTGCAGGTGCGGCCCGCTTTCAGGGTGAACGGTCAGGACATCGGCGCCCGCCTCGCGGAACGCCTCTAGCCACGGATCGACCGGCGCGACCATCAGATGCACGTCGAACGGCAAAGCCGTGTGCGGCCGGATCGCCTTCACGATGTCGGGGCCAAGCGTGATGTTCGGCACGAAATGCCCGTCCATCACATCGACGTGGATCCAGTCGGCGCCCGCCGCCTCCAGCGCGCGGACTTCTTCACCCAGCCGCGCGAAATCGCTGGCGAGGATCGACGGGCAGATCAGAGGGATAACGGCCATGGCCTTCCGGATAAGGCGGGTTGCGGGCGGGAGCAAGGCGCTCCCGCTCAGGACACCCGTTCCAGCCTTGCCGCGAAGAAGCCGTCCAGTCCGCCGTGTTCGGCCCACATGGAGGGCAGGATGCGCAACCAACCTTCGGGCGTCAGCGCCTCCGGCGGGGCGCCCACGGCGGCCGGATCGGCGGCGACGGTGCGGAAGGCGGGGTTGCGACGCAGGAAGGCGATGATCTGGGTTTCGCCCTCCTCACGCTCCAGCGAGCAGGTGCAATAGACTAGACGGCCGCCCGGCTTCACGCGTTCGGCGGCGGCGTCGAGCAGGCGATGCTGGACGTCGGCCAATTTGGCGACCTCTGCCGGTTTGGTGGCGCGCAGGACTTCGGGGTTGCGGCGGAAGGTGCCCGTCGCGGTGCAGGGCGCGTCCAGCAGGACGGCGTCGAAGGTGCGGGCGTCCTCCCAGTCCTCGGCCGGAACGGCGACCACCTCGGCGGTCAGGCCGGTTCGCTCAAGGTTCTGCGTCAGGCGTTTCAGACGCGGGGCCGATCGGTCGAGCGCGACGACCGAGGCGCCGGCGGCCGCCAGTTGCAGCGTCTTGCCTCCAGGCGCGGCGCACATGTCGAGCGCCGTCTCGCCGGGCTTCACATCCAGCAGCCGGCCGGGCACGGCGGCGGCCGCGTCCTGGACCCACCAGTCGCCGTCCTCGAAACCGGGCCATCCGGCCACATCGCCGCGACGGCCGGTGCGAACCGTGCCACCGGACAGAACCTCGCCCTCGACAGCGGCGGCGACCGCGGCGGGATCAACGCCTGGCTTCAGGCTGAGGTCGGTCGCGGGTTCTTCGCGCGCGGCCAAGGCCAGACCCGCCAGGGCGGCCTCGCCATAGGTCGCCTTCCAGCGCGCCGCGATCCAGTCCGGCAGATTGCTCTCGGCCGTCGTCAGGCCGGGGCCTTCACGCCCAACCCCGCGCAGCACCGCATTGACCAGATTCTTGTAGGGCCGGGTCTTGGGATCGCGCTCGGCCAGTTTCACCGCCGTCGAGACGGCGGCGAAGGCGGGCGTTTCCAGCACCAGAGTCTGGGCCAGGGCGATGCGCATCAGGGTGCGCACAGCCTCGGGCGGCGACTTCTTCAGGCGGCGATCCAGGATCTGGTCGATCTCGCCCAAACGGCGCAGGG
>NZ_DAMBJX010000100.1:0-5917 GCF_032067225.1 Brevundimonas vesicularis
GCGCTTTCGTCCAAGATCATTTCGGCGGCGTCCCCGCTGACCCGCTCGCGTCCGATCTGGACCAGCACTGGCACGCAGAAGGGCGAGGCGCGGTTCAGGGGTTGGTGGCGGATGCGTCCCTCGATGCGGGTCAGCATCTGGCCCAGGCGCGCCACGTCCAGCAGGCCGGAGGCGGCGTCGGCGCGGGCGGTCTTGAGCAGCAGATGGTCAGGTTGGTGGCGGCGCAGCACGTCGTAGATCAGGTCGGTGGAGAAGGTCACCTGCCGGCCGGTCTTTTCGGCGCCGGGCTGGCGGCGCTCGATCAAGCCCGAGATCAGGGCGCAATTGCGGAAGGATCGCTTCATCATGAAGCTTTCCTCCAGCCAGGCTTCCAGATCGTCGCCCAGCATGTCCGGCTGGAACAGGGCGTCCAGATCGATCGTGTCCATCGGCTTGATCGACCAGATCGCCAGCGAATAGTCGGTCACGACAAAGCCCAGAGGCCCGACGCCCATCCGGTCCAGCCGCCGGGTCAGCAGCATGCACAGGGTGGTGTGGGCCAGATTGCCCTCGAACGGATAGGCCACCAGGAAATGCCGGCTGCCGCGCGGAAAGGTTTCGACCAGCATGGATTCGGCGTCGGGAATGACCGAGCGGGTTTCCTGCAACTCCAGCCATTCCTGCACGTCGGGCGGCAGGACACGCCAGTGGTCGCGGTCGTGGATCATCGTCCGCACCCGGTCGGCCAGCGACGTGGACAGCGGGAACTTCGATCCGCCCCATGACGGAATCTTGGGGTCGCTGTCATTGGCGTGGGTGACCAGAGCGTCGGTCCCGGTGATGCCCTGAAACGCCCAGGTCTGGCCGGCGAACTGGAAGGTGTCGCCGGGTGTCAGCTGTTCGAAATACCACTCCTCGGCCTCGCCCACCTTGCGGCCGCCGATCAGCTGGCGCGAGGCGCCGCCGCGACGGCTGGCGACGCGGACGTTCAGCGTTCCTGCAGAGACGATGGCCCCGACATTCATGCGGTGGCGCTGGGCGATATGCTGGTTTCGGACCTTCCAGCGGCCGTCTTGCGTGCGCACGATCCGCGCGAACCGGTCGTAGGTGCGCAGCGCATAGCCACCGGTGGCGACGAAATCGACCACCTCCTCGAATTGCTCCCAGGTCAGGGCGCGATAGGGGCCGCTGCCGGTGATCTCGTCATACAGGACCTGCATGTCGAACGGCTCGGAACAGGCGACGCCCATGACGTGCTGGGCCAAAGTGTCGAGCGTGCCGATATGGACCGGCTCCCAGTCGAAGGCGTTGTCGGCGACGGCCTCGCGCGCCGCCTGGCACTCCAGCATCTCGAACCGGCTGGCGGGCACCAGAAGCGCGCGAGACGGCTCGTCCAGCCGGTGGTTGGCGCGGCCGATCCGCTGGACCAGGCGGCTGGAGCCCTTGGGCGCGGCCATCTGGATGACCAGATCCACGTCGCCCCAGTCGATGCCCAGATCCAGCGTCGAGGTGCAGACCACGGCCCTGAGATCGCCGCGCGCCATGGCCGCCTCGATCTTGCGCCGCTGCTCGGCGGCAAGCGAGCCGTGGTGCAGGCCGATGGGCAGATTTTCGTCGTTGATGGCCCACAGCTGCTGGAACACAAACTCCGACTGCCAGCGGGTGTTGACGAAGATCAGCGCCAGGGTCGAACGCTGGATGGCGGCATAGACCTCCGGGATCGCGTGCTGGCCGGTGTGGCCGGCCCAAGGGACCTTGCCCTCTGAGATCAGCACGTCGATGACCGCCGGCGCGCCGGGGTCGCCGCGGACCAAGGCCACGTCCGCGACGCCGGGCGAGGGACTGAGCCACCCCCGGATCAGATCGGGATCCTCGATGGTCGCGCTCAGACCCACCCGGCGCATGTCGGGTGCGAAGCTCTGCAAGCGGCCCAGCCCGAGCGACAGCAGGTCCCCCCGCTTGCCGCTCCAGATCGCATGCACCTCATCCAGCACCACGCATTTCAGATCGGCGAAATAGGAACGCGCGCCTTCCCAGGCGCAGAACAGGGCCAACTGCTCGGGCGTGGTCAGCAGGATGTCGGGCGGAAAATCACGCTGTCGCTGGCGCTTGGATTGTTTGGTGTCGCCGGTGCGCGTCTCGACGTGGATATTCAGCCCGATCTCGCGGATCGGGGTCATCAGATTGCGCTCAACGTCCGTCGTCAGGGCCTTCAGCGGCGACAAATAAAGCGTATGCACCCCCGACCCCGCCCCGGTCGCCGGCTTCGGTCCGCGCTCGGCCAGGTCGATCAGGCTGGGCAGAAACCCCGCCAGCGTCTTGCCGCCGCCGGTCGGCGCGACCAGCAGGGCGTGGCGGCCGGCCTCCCCCGCCGCAACCATCTCCAGCTGATGTCGCCGGGGCGCCCAGCCGCGCGACGCGAACCAGTCGGCGAACAGGGGCGGAAGCGTTGCGGGAGCGGCGGCGGTCGTCACGGACGGGATATAGCATGTTCCCGTTCCGTTTCAGCCCCAGGCTCGCTATCTATCGGACGTGTCCGACGAATCCGTCATTTCCGAAACCCGCCTGAGCGGCGCCCAGCCGTGGGCGAACTTGCCGCCGGCGCTCGCCACGCCGCCGGGCGCAGGTGCGGTGTGCGACGAGGCGGGGGCCAGGAAGATCGGGCGCGGGGCGGCCGAGGGGTTCTTCAGCACCGGGCCGGTGATGGTGGCGCATGCGTCGCTGACGGCGCGCCGGCTGGGGCTGACCCCGCCGCCGCGATCAGCTGATCTGATGGATGTGCTGGAACTTTACGCCTTCGTGCGGCCGGCGCGGTTCTGTGCGCCGTCGCCGACGGGGCTGGCGCTGTCGCTGGGGCTGGCCGAGCCGAAGTCGGCGGAGGAACAGGCGGCGGCCCTGCGTGAGGCGGCGGGGCTGCTGCTGCGCGAACTGGCTGATCCGGCCTATGTCGAGCGCGAGGCGGCCTATGTCCTGGCGCTGACGATGCAGCGGACGGGCTGGGCCTGGGGCGAGCGGGTGGTTCAGGCGCTGGAGGCCGGCGGCGTACGGGCGCGCCAGCATCGCGGGTCCGGGATGGATGTCTGGTCGCGGCTGACCGAATGGGAAGACGAGGCGCCGCGCGGCGAGGCGGGATCGGCGCCGGTCGACAGCGAGAGCGCCCGCATTCGGCTGGAGAAGCTGCTTCAGGCCTCGGGTCTGGACGAGACGCGACCGACCCAATCGGACTACGCCGCCGAAGCCGCCTTTGCTTTTTCGCCGAGGAACGAAGAGGGGCGGCCCCGCATGCTGCTGGCCGAGGCGGGGACCGGCACGGGCAAGACCCTGGGCTATCTGGCGCCCGCCTCCCTATGGGCCGAGCGGAACCAGGGGGCGGCGTGGATCTCGACCTATACTCGCGCGCTGCAACGCCAGATCGACCGTGAAAGCCATTCGCTGTGGCCCGATCCGGCCGAGCGCAAGAAGAAGGCGGTGATCCGCAAGGGGCGCGAGAACTATCTGTGCGTCCTTAATCTGCAGGACATGGTGCAGGCGGCCCAGCTGGGGAATGGCGACCTGATCGGCCTGGCGCTGGCCGGGCGGTGGGCGCTGCATACGCGCGACGGCGACATGACGGGCGGGGACTTTCCTGGCTGGCTGCCCGGCCTGTTCGCTATGCCGGCGGCCCATGCGGCGGGAGCGGCCAATCTGGTGGATCGGCGCGGCGAGTGCGTCCACGCCGCCTGTCCCCACTACCGCACCTGTTTCGTCGAAAAGACGATCCGCGCCAGCCGCCGCGCGGATCTGGTCATCGCCAACCACGCCCTGGTCCTGACCCAGGCGGCGTTCGACGGCGCGCGCTCGGCGCGGGGCCAGAAGTCGGACGGTGAGACGGCGGCGCTGAAGCGGATCGTCTTCGACGAGGGCCACCACCTGTTCGACGCCGCCGACAGCGCCTTTTCCGCCTGTCTGTCGGGCCAGGAGGCTGCCGAGCTGCGCCGCTGGATCCGCGGGCCGGAGGGGCGGGGGCGTCGCGGTCGGGGGCTGGAACAGCGGCTGGGCGACATGGTCAACGACAATGAGGCGGCGATGAAGGCGCTGCAGGACGCCATCCGCGCCTCCGCCGCCCTGCCGGGCGAAGGCGTGTCGGGCCGCGTTGCGCCGGCCTCGGGCGAGGTCAATCCGATCGGCCCGATCGAAGCCTTCCTGGCCGCCGCCCTGGACCAGCTGCGCGCCCGCACGGCGGAGACCCACACCTATGGCGGCCCCGAGTTCGGCATGGAGTGCGCGCTGAAGCCGGTGACCGATCCGGTCGCCGAGACCGCCCGCGCGGCGGCCCAGGCCCTGGCCGCCATCGAGGCGCCCCTTCTGGCCCTGTCGCGGCATCTGGAGGACATCCTCGACGACGAGGCGGCCGAGTTGGACGGCTCGCAGCGCTCGCGGATCGAGGGGGCGTTGCGCGGGCTGGACCGGCGCGCGCGCATGACCCTGCCGGGCTGGCGCTCCATGCTGGCGGCGCTGGAGGACGGCGGAGATCAGCCCGATCCCGACTTCGTCGACTGGCTGTCGGCCGAGACGGCGTTCGGGCGCATTCACGACGTGGCCCTGCGTCGCCACTGGATCGACCCGACCGTCCCGCTGGAGGCCGCCGTGATCGTGCCGTCGCACGGGGTGCTGGTGACGTCGGCCACCCTGTCCGATCCCTTGCAGGAAGACCCGTTCGACCTGGCGCGGATGCGGACCGGCTCGGCGCGTCTGATCGAGCCGCCCCGCACCCTGAAGGTCGAGAGCCCGTTCGACTATGCCGCCAACAGCCGGGTCATCGTCGTCAACGACCTGGTCAAGGACGATCCGCGCCAGACAGCGGCGGCGATGCGCGAACTGTTCCTGGCGGCGGGCGGCGGGGGCCTCGGCCTGTTCACCGCCATTCGCCGATTGAAGGCGGTCTATGAGCGGCTGGGGCCGGATCTGGCGAAGTCGGGCGTGCCTCTATATGCCCAGCACGTCGATCCGCTGGAGGTCGGGGCGCTGGTGGACATGTTCCGGGTCGAGGAGAATTCCTGCCTTTTGGGCACCGACGCCGTGCGCGACGGGGTTGACGTGCCTGGACGGTCGCTGCGGGTGCTCGCCTTCGACCGTGTGCCTTGGCCGCGCCCGGATTTGCTGCACAAAGCGCGGCGCGAACGGTTGGGAGGGAAGGGTTATGACGATGCGCTGGCCCGCGCCCGCATCGCCCAGGCGTTCGGCCGGCTGATCCGGCGCGGCGACGATAAGGGGGTGTTCCTGATGCTGGACGCCGCCACCCCCACCCGCCTGTTCGCCAGCCTGCCGCCAGGGACCGAGGTCCAGCGCATGGGCCTGGCCGATGCGGTCGAGCTGACCCGCAGTTTCCTGAACCCCGAGACGACTTAGGATGTCCAAGACCACGCCCGCGACCGTCGCCCTGACCAAGGCCGGCGTCGCCTTCGCTCTGTTTCCCTACGACTATGATCCCGACGCGCCGCGCGTGGGATTGCAGGCCGCCGAGGCGCTGGGCGTGGCGCCTGAACAGGTGTTCAAGACCCTGATGGTCCTGATCGACGGCGCTCCGGCCTGCGTCATCGTGCCGTCCGACTGCGAGGTCAGCATGAAGAAGCTGGCGGCGGTGCTGGGGGCCAAGTCGGCCCAGATGATGAAGCCTGCCGACGCCGAACGGCTGACAGGCTACAAGGTCGGCGGGGTCAGCCCGTTCGGCCAGCGAAAGGCCGTCCCCACCGCGATGGACGAAACCGCCATCCTGTTCGATCAGATCCTGATCAACGGCGGCCAGCGGGGGCTTCTGCTGGGGCTGGCGCCGGAGGATGCGCGGCGGGCGGCGAAGGCGGTGCTGGCTGACCTGACCGCCTAGAAGGGCGAGGTGCGGCGCGCTATAGGTCCGGCATGACCGACGCCTCGACGACCAAGCGACACAGCCGCAAGGGCC
>NZ_DAMBJX010000101.1:0-5886 GCF_032067225.1 Brevundimonas vesicularis
GAGGTCGCGATGCGCGCCGGCGCTCCGGCCGCCTATCTGGTGGACGATGCGTCCCAGGTGGACTGGTCCTGGTTCGACGGCGTGAACACCGTCGGCGTCACCGCCGGCGCCTCGGCGCCCGAGCCGCTGATCGAGGCCCTGGTCGACGCCATCCGGGCGCGCTTCGACGCCATGGTGACCGAAGACGACGGCGCGCGCGAAACCGTCACCTTCAAACTGCCGCGCCTGCTGACAGCCTAGGCGACCGCCTTCAACGGTAAGACGACGCGGAAGGTGCTGCCGGCGCCGGGCGCGGTGACGATGTCGATCTTGCCGCCCATCAGGGCCGCCAGACCGTGCGCCGCCGTCAATCCCAGTCCCAGCCCTTCGGCGGTGCGCGTCGCGCTTTCATCGCCCTGGGTGAAAGCCTCGAACAGGCGCGCCGCTTCCGCAGGCTCCATGCCCGGCCCGGTGTCCTCGACCTCCAAGGCCAGGCCCGCGCCCCCAACGGCGCGCAGCATCACGCCGCCGGTGCGTGTGAACCGCACCGCATTGTCCGTCAGCGCCGCCATCAGCTTTTCGACATGAACCGGGTCGCCCAGCCACTCGCCTTCGGCCGCCTCGACCGAAATCTTCAGCCCCTTGGCCTCGGCCGCGCCCCGGAAGTCGTTGGCGACCCGCCGCAACAGGTTGTCGGGCCGGAACGGCCGCGTCTCCAGCGCCACCGCCCCGTCGCGCAACCGCACCACGTCTAGCAGCTCCTCGACCAGCCTCAGTTGCTGACGTCCCGACGCCTTCAGGATTTCCAGTCGCTCGCGCTGCTGCGGCGTCACCAGATCGGCCCCGATGATCTCGGCCATGCCTAGAACCCCGTTCAGGGGCGTGCGCAGTTCGTGACTGACGTTGGACAGGAACCGCGTCTTGGCCCGGTTCGCCGCCTCGGCTCGCTCCAGCGCCGCGGACAGGGCGACCTCCGAGGCTTTGAGGCGCCGCACGTCGGCCGTCGTGTTCCACAGGAGCGAGCCCGTGCCGATCAGCAGCACGATGAAGAGCAGCAGCAGGAGCGGCCCGGCCTTGGTCAGAATCTGATAGCCGGGCTGCTCCGGCGCCCAGACGACACGCCCCAACAGAGCGCCGCCGACATCGCGAACATCAACGCCGATCATGCCCTTGGGCGGCTCTGCATCGCCGGGCTGGAAGTGAATCCGGTCCAGCGCCAGCCGCGTTCGCAAGAGATTGAGCTCGCCGGCGAACGGTTTGAACGACGCGACGACCGGATCGGACGCCGGCGTCGATCCGCCCGCCGTATGCCGCACGACGGTGGAGGCCCCCAGCACATAGACGTCGTCGCCAACGCGAACGAACGCCGCCTTCAGCCGCACCCCGGCATCCGCCGTGACCGATCGGTCGCGGCCAGCGGCCTCGGCCCGGAGCGCGTCGATCAGCGGCCGGGCCGCCTGAGCGAATGGCTCGCCGATCTGCGGCTCGGCCGGTCGGCCCAGGGTGCTGATGCGAAATAGCCGCCCGGTCCCGTCATAGCCCAGAGTGAATTGGTGTTTGTGCTGGGCGGCGTAGAAGGCGCCGAAGTTGCGGTCGTACCAAGCCTCATCGCCCGCCGTCATCCGATCGACGGCCTCGTCCCAGACCGAGGCGGTGGTCAGGTTTTCGCCAATGGTCTCCAGCGCGCGCGTCAGACGCAGCCGCACCAGACCTTCTTCCTTGCTGGCCTGGTGGGCGTCGATGCCGCGGCTGACGATGGCCAGAACCCCGGCCATTCCGACGATGGACGACAGCATCAGGATCATTGCGATCCTGAACGTGCTCCACGCCCGCCAACCCGTCTTCGATGTCACGCCACTCATACGGTCTGGCTTACGGCGCGCAGACTAAGACGGCGTGAACATCAGGCTGGGTCAGCTTCGTTCGCCGACGAAATCCTGGGCGAACTCGGGCGCTTCGTCGTCCAACGGCAGAGTGCCGTCCTCGTCGTCCGCCTCGGAGGCGCGGCTGGGATCCGGCACCTCGAACCCGACGGGCAGCGACAGGTCCAACAGGCCCGCCGCCTTCATCTCCTGCACGCCCGGCAGATCGTACAGGGTCGCCAGGCCGAAATGCTCCAGGAAGCGGTCGGTGGTCGCATAGGTGACGGGCCGTCCCGGCGTGCGTCTACGTCCGCGCAACCGCACGAACCCCATCTCCAGCAACAGGTCCAGCGTGCCCTTCGAGATGCTGACGCCGCGCACGCTCTCGATCTCGGCGCGGGTGACGGGCTGGTGATAGGCGATGATCGCCAGCGTCTCTAGCGCGGCCTTGGACAGACGGCGCGGCTCCTCGCGCTCCTGCGTCATCATGAAGGCCAGGTCCGGCGCGGTGCGGAAGCGCCAGCGGTCGGCGACGCACTCCAGCTCGACCCCCCGCCCCTCATAGCGGGCGCGCAGACCCGATATGGCGCGGGCGACATTGCAGTTCTCGGGCAGGCGCGCGGCGATCTCGGCCGCCGTCAGCGGCCCGGCGGCGGCGAACAGCAGGGCCTCGACCCGCCGTTCGATCTCGGCCTCGTCGGGCTGGAACGACAGGTCGCTCACGGCGTCAGCTCCAGCGGCTGGCCCGCCCCCCGGCGTTTCAGATACAGGTCCGCAAACGCCTCGCTCTGCCGGATGTCCATCGCCCCCTCCTTCACCAGCTCCAGACTGGCCGAGAGGGTCGAGGCCGTAAAGCTGGCCTGGCTGGGCCCCTCCTCGTCCTCGCGATGGGGCGCCACCTGTTCCAGCGGCGTCCAGTCCGCCAGCTTCGGCATGATCTCGCGAAGCCAGTCGCGCGCGGCTTCCAATGGAAAGGCCTCGACCCGCTGGCCGGGGGCATAGCGCCGTGCCTCCTCGCGCCGGCGCTGCACCACATAGGCGCTCATCAGTTCGTACAGGCTGGCGTCGACACGATCCGACGGCACGATCTCCGTCGCCTCGGGGTCGCCGCGCGTGAAGACGTCGCGCTTCAGCTGGGGCCGGGCCATCAGCTGTTCAACGGCCTTCCGCATCGCCTCCAGCTTCTGCAGCCGGAACGCCAGGGCGGCGGCCATTTCCTCAGCCGGCGGCTCTTCGGCCTTGCCCTTGTCGCTGCGCGGCAGCAGCAGGCGCGACTTCAGATAAGCCAGCCACGACGCCATCACCAGATAGTCCGCCGCCAGGGCGAAGTTGCGCCTGCGCGCCTCGTGCACGAAGGCCAGATACTGTTCCGCCAGCTGGGTGATCGACAGTTTCAGCAGATCGACCTTCTGGTTTCGCGCCAGGGCCAGCAGGACGTGCAGCGGTCCCTCATAGCCCTCCAGATCGACGACGAAGGCCTCGCGCTCCTCGACCTCCTCGGCGTTGAAATCCAGATTGGGCTGGAAAGACTCCGTCATAGGTCTTTAGGCCTGCGCCTCACCCACGTCCGGCCCCTTGGCGACGTCCATCCGACCGCCCATGGCCTTGAAGAAGCGATCGTGGCCCGCGACGGGATCCAGCGGCTCAGGCGTGCGCACGATCCGGGCCAGCGCGGCGTCCGCCCGGCGGCGCGCCCCGCCCTTCAGCGGCCCGACGCCCTCGGCGACCTGGCGCATTTCGTCCATGTCGCCGTTCCAGTGGACGACGAGATCGCACCCTGCCTTCAGCGCCTTGTGCGCGCGCTGGGTCAGCGAGCCCGAAAGGGCGTTCATCACCAGATCGTCGGACAGCAGCAGACCGCCGAATCCCAACCGCTCGCGGATCAGGCGAATGGCCTTCTTCGACTGCGTCGCCGGATGTTTGCGATCGATTGCGGTAAAGACGATGTGCGCCGTCATGCCGATCGGCATGTCCGACAGGGCCTTGAACGGCGCAAAGTCCCAGGCGTCCAGCGTGTCCAGATCGGCATGAACTGTCGGCAGGTCCTTATGCGTGTCCGCAAAGGCTCGGCCATGGCCCGGCATGTGCTTGATGCAGGGCAGAACCCCGCCCGCCAGCAGCCCCTCCGCCGCCGCCCGGCCCAGCACGGCGACGGTCTCGGGATCGACGCCATAGGCGCGGTCGCCGATGATGTCGTGGGCGCCGGGAACCGGTACGTCCAGCACAGGCAGCAGATCGACGGTCACCCCGACCTCGCGCAGATCGTGCGCCATCAGACGTGCGCCCAGCCGCGTCAGCTCACGCGCCTGGGCCAGCTCGTTCGTCGCCTTTAGATAGGCGTTACCCGGCGGGTATTTGGGCCAGTGGGGCGGCCCCATCCGCTGGACCCGACCGCCTTCCTGGTCGATCAGGATCGGCGCCTCGGGATCGCCGATGGACGCCCGCAGTTCGTCGGTCAGGGCCCGCACCTGTTCGGGCGTGTGGATATTGCGCCGGAACAGGATGAAGCCCCAGGGTCGGACCTCGGCGAAGAAGGCCTTTTCGGCCTCCGTCAGCCGATGTCCCAGGCAGCCATAGATGGCGGCGGACGTCACCGGACGATGCAGTCCCGGCCCGCCGCCTTCAGCGCATTGCAGAAGGCCACCGCCCGTTCGCGCGACAGGCCCGCGAAGGCTGTGCGGTACAGGGTCGATCCGCTGGACGAGGTCACTTCGGTGACCCGCTTTTCAGCGCCCGAGGCGTACGCGCCGAAGCGGCCGGCGACGGCGGCGTATTCACGGTCCGCGATCTCGGTCGAGGAGAAGGCACCGATCTGGACCGAGGCCGATCCGCCGGTCGCGGCCGGAGCCTTGGTCGCCGGCGCAGCGACGGGCGCAGTCGGAGTCGTCGGACGCGGCGCAGGCGCGGCCGGCGTCGCTGCATTGGCGGGCGGCAGGCCCTGTCCCGTCGGTGCGGCGGGCGGCGGCGCGGCGGGACGCGGCTGAGGCGCCTCGGGCGGCGGGGTGAAGGTCACCGGCGCATCGGTCGTCTCGGCCTCGTCGCGATAGACGCGCACACCCTCGGCCGGGTCGATCGGCTGAGCGTCGATGGGCGCGGCGGTCTTCATCTCGCCGACGGGCTGGCCCACCGCCGGCGGCGCGTCGGTCGAGGCGCGCATGCCGGACCGATAGAAGAAGATCACCGCCACGATCAGCAGCAGCAGGACCACCGCGCTGATGATCAACGTCACCGGCGGCGCCTTGCCCCCGCCGGAACCGACATTGCGGCCGCTGCGCGGGTCATAGCTGTTGCGGCGGAACGGCAGGTCGTCGTCGGTCGGCGGCGTATAGGCGCCCCGGCCGGGTTTGTTGTCGTCTTCAAAGGACATGGTCGCGCTCCGCCGTCTGTCGGCGCGAATCGGCGCGCCGAACGATCACTCTACGCCCCCGCGTGCATCTTTCGAATCACAGATCGAGGGCGAGGTCGAGGCTGAACAGCTTCTGGTGCACTTCTATGGCGTAACGGTCGGTCATGCCGGCGATATAGTCGCACACGGCCCGCGCCCGCTGTGTCTTGTCCGGGGTCATGGCCGGTTCGCCCCACTCCGGCGGCATCACCTCCGGCTCGGCCATGAACAGTTCGAACAGTTGCGACAGCACGCGCCGCGCCTGGCTGCGGGTGCGGTTGACCCGGTAGTGGCGATACATCCGCTCGAACAGGAACTTCCTCAGCACCGCCAGATCGACGTGCATGGCGTGCGAGAAATCCACCATCGTGCGTCTGGCCATCCGCACGTCCTCGGTCGTAACGATCCGGTCTTCCTCCAGCCGCCGCGCCGTCTCGGCCAGTACGTCCTCGACCATGACGCCGATCATCCGCCGCACCGCTTCGATGCGCAGCATCCGATCGTCGATGACGGGATATTCGCGGCGCACCTCGGCCAACATGGGGCCGATCAGCGGCACCTGATCCAGATCGCGCAGGGTGATCAGACCCGCCTGCACCCCGTCGTCCACGTCGTGGTTGTTATAGGCGATGTCGTCGGCGATGGCTGCGCACTGGGCCT
>NZ_DAMBJX010000102.1:0-5773 GCF_032067225.1 Brevundimonas vesicularis
CGACAGCAGGCTGGAGACCAGAGACAGGCTGTTCTTGACCCGGTGACTGACCTCTCGCGTCAATAGGGCCTGATGTTCGATGGCGGCCAGAAGCCGCTGCTCGGTCTGCTGGCGGGCGATGGCGGCGCCGACGACGGCGGCGAAGGCGTCCAG
This sequence comes from Brevundimonas vesicularis, assembly GCF_032067225.1. Lineage (GTDB taxonomy): Bacteria > Pseudomonadota > Alphaproteobacteria > Caulobacterales > Caulobacteraceae > Brevundimonas > Brevundimonas vesicularis_F. The sequence goes on from NZ_DAMBJX010000102.1 coordinate 154, forward strand.
GAACAGGGCGTCACGGGCGTCGAACTGGCCCTCGTCTGGACTGTCGACCTCCAGCACGCCCCAGGGTTCGCCGTCCAGTTCGGGCCGGATCAGGACGTTGATGGCGCGCCGCACGCCGTGGTCGGCCAGAAGCTTGGGCGTATGGAAGCGCTGTTCGTTCTCCAGATGGTTGGAGATCAGCGGCTTGCCGGTCTGGAAGGCGTAGCCGGCCGGCGAATCCAGCTCGACGCCCAGCGAGGCGTGACCCTCGACCTCGCCGCTCCAGCCCACGCCGGCGACCAAGACCAGCCGGTCGCGGCTTTCATTGTGGATCAGCACCTTGGACAGGGGCGTCTCCAAGCCGTCGGCGCAGACCACGCAGGCGGCGTCGAGCAGGGCCTGACGATCGCGTTCGCACAGGGCCACCTCGCCGAAGCGCGCCAGCAGCGACTGCTGCTTCAGGCGATAGCGCAGCTCGTCGGCGATGGAACGGGTCTCGGGCGTCGGCGCATCCTCGACCTTGGGCGCGACCGGATCGTCCATCTGGATCTGGGTCTGAGAGGCCGTGTCGGCCCACACCTCGGCGACCAGTTCGGCGATCTCCGGGGTCAGGCCGGGGTCGGAGGGCGGGCGGGTGTGGGGCAAGGACGGAAATCTCGGTTCGCGCGACGGCGACATATAGGCTGACATAGCCGCTCTGAAAGGTTTGCGCAGAAATCATCGCGCGTCACCCCTTGCGTGGGGCGGCAAGAGCCATGGTCATCCGTATCTGTTTCGCCTAGGCCGGTCCCCGCGGCGCTACAGCGTTCGCTGGAAGAAGCGGACAATCTCGCGATTGAGATCCTTGTGAAAATCGGCGCGGTTGAAGTGTGGCGTCGGCGTGCAAATCTGCGGCGCCTCGGCCGCCAGGGCCGGAGAGCAGGGCGGCAGGAAGTCGTAATGACCTGCGCCTTCGACGCGGTGGTATTCGGGCGCGGCGCCCAGATGATCGCGGATCGGCTCGACGTTGTAGGGCGCGGGCAGAATGTCGTCGGCGCCCGCCTGCCACAGCTGAACCGGAATGCGCACGGCGGCGAGGCTTTCGGACGTAAACGAGAAACCCAGGGCCGGGGCGGCGATGACGGCGGCCTTGATCCGGTCGTCCTTCGCACGCGGACGCCAGGTCGACAGGTCGATCCCCATCACGTCCAGCAGACGGCAGGCGAAGAAGCCGGGATGGGCCTCGCAATGGTCGCCGATGGCCGCCGCGTCCGAAACCCCGCCAATGGCCGAGGTGACCGTGAACCCGCCCGCCGAGAAACCAAAGGCGCCGATGCGGTTCGGATCGACGGCGACGCCGCCCGGCCGCGAGCGCCAGTCGCCGGTCATATAGTTGATCAGGCGGCTGAGCTGGGGCGCGCGATTGGTCAGTTGGGTGGAGCGGCTCATGTCGCGATAGTTGTCGCCGGGATGGGTCAGGGCGGCGACCACGAAGCCGGCGTCGGCCAGGGCTCTGGCGGTGTCGGCATGGCTGCGCAAGCCGCCGCCGTTGCCGTGCGAGATGACGACCAGGGGCGCGGGCCGGCCATCGGCGGGACGCGCCGGCAGCCAGACTGCGGCCTCGACCGCGCCGTCCGGTCCGCCGGGAAAGGTGAAGACCTGATCGGGCGCCTGCGGATCGATCTGGGCGCGCGCCGGGCCTTCGGCTTGTGGCGCGGTCGCCTGCACGGGCGAGGCGGCGCCGGCTAGAAGCATCAGGGCCAGGCCGAAGCCGGCGATCAGGTTTTGCGGCGGTGAGCGATGGGGCATGTCGGTTTCCGTTGGTCGAGACGACCCGCTGTTCGGGGCGAGACCGAGCGAACGCCAGCCGCATTTCGCCAATGGGCGAACGGGTGCGTGGACGGGCGAAGGGTTCGACGATAGTGGGCTGACGAGGGAAGGGACGATGACGCAGAACGCCGCTGACAGACTGAATACGCCGCGCGCCTGGGCCGTCGATCTGGCGGCCTGCGCCCTGACGGGGGCGGTGTTGGGCGCGGTCGGTCCCTTCGGCAGCTTCTTCAACGACGGGCTGGCGGTGCGGATCGGCTATTGGACGGCGGTTCTGGTGATCAGCGGCGCGGTGTTCGGCGCTGCGATCCGCTGGGCCTGGCCCAGGATGCGCCGCAGACGCGTGTCCATGCGGTTCTGGCTGCCCATGCTGATCGTCGTCGCCAGCGGGCCGACCGCCGTGATCAGCCGGATCATCGCCGTGGTCCTGTGGCCCGGCATTCGCCAGCGTGTCGGCTGGGTCGAATGGTATGGGCAGGCCCTGCTGATCGGGGCCGTCTATGTAGCGCTCTACGCCCTGTTGCGGATGCGGACGTCCGCTACGGCGACGCGATCGGATGAAGGCGATCCGGGCTTCGCGCGCACCCTGCCCGCCGGGTTGGGGCGCGACCTGATCTGCCTGCAAATGGAGGACCATTATGTGCGCGTGCACACGACGCGGGGGTCGCAGCTTGTTCTGATGTCGCTGTCGCAAGCCGTCTCGGCGTTGAAGGGCGTCGAGGGGCTTCAGACCCATCGCTCGTGGTGGGTGGCGCGCGCGGCCATCGTCGGGGTCGTCGAGGACGGCCGTAACCTGCGCCTGGCCCTGACCGGCGGATTGACGGCGCCGGTGTCGCGCGCGCGGGTGGCCAACCTGCGGGCCGCCGGCTGGCTTTAGGTCAAGGGTTCTGACGGTCGTTCGCAGAAATCATCGCGCGTCACCCCTTGCGTGGGGCGGCAAGGCCTTATCTGTTGTGCGCCAGCATTCGAGGAGACCTTTTCCATGACCGACTTCAGCTATGACGCGTCCCGCCACCTGAAGAAGGGCCGGGGCAAGGTCTATGACTCGATCGTCGACACTATCGGCGACACCCCCATCGTGCGTCTGCCGCGTCTGTCGGCGGAATACGATACCAAGGCGACGGTTCTGGCCAAGCTGGAGTTCTTCAACCCGATCGCCTCGGTCAAGGACCGGATCGGCGTGGCCATGGTCGAGGCGCTGCAGGAGGCGGGCAAGATCGATCAGGACACGGTGCTGATCGAGCCGACCAGCGGCAACACCGGCATCGCCCTGGCCTTCGTGGCGGCGGCCAAGGGGCTGAAGCTGACGCTTTGCATGCCCGAAAGCATGTCGATCGAGCGGCGCAAGATGCTGGCCCTGCTCGGCGCACGCCTGGAGCTGACGCCGGCCGAAAAGGGGATGAAGGGCGCGATCGCGCGGGCGCAGGAGCTGCTGGAGACCACGCCGAACTCCATCAGCCCGTCGCAGTTCGAGAACCTGGCCAACCCCGCCATTCACCGCGTCACGACGGCCGAGGAAATCTGGAACGACACGGCCGGGGCGGTGGATATCGTGGTCGCCGGCGTCGGCACCGGCGGCACCATTTCGGGCGTCGGCCAGGCGCTGAAGGCCAAGAAGCCGTCGGTGCAGTTCATCGCCGTCGAGCCCGAGGCCTCTCCGGTGCTGTCGGGCGGCGCGCCCGGCCCGCACAAGATTCAAGGCATCGGCGCCGGCTTCGTGCCCGCCATCTATGATCCGTCGGTGGTCGATGGGGTCGAGCAGGTCTCCAACGACGACAGTTTCGACATGGCCAGAAAGGCCGCGCGGGTCGAGGGCATCCCCGTCGGCATCAGCTCGGGCGCGGCCCTGACCGCCGCCTTCCGCATCGCCGCGCGCGAGGAGAATGCGGGCAAGACCATCGTGGTGATCATCCCGTCCTTCGCAGAACGCTATCTTTCGACCGCGCTTTTCGAGGGCTTGTAAGCGGAGCCTTTAGGCCGTTCGCGTGTTCGATATCGGACGCGCGTGCGGCTCCGCTTGGGATGAGGGACGACGCGCGGCGGATCAACAATGCCGGAGCGTTTCATGCCTGTCGCCGCCCTTCGCCTGATCGCCGTCGCCGGGGTCTCGGCCCTGGCGCTCGCCGCCTGTTCCAACAATGACGACAAGGCGGCGGTCGATCCGTCGATGTCGCCCGAGCAACAGGCCGCAGCCGCCGCCAACACCCCCGTCACCGCCCAGCCGCGCCAGATCCGCAATGTGCCGGTGGATGTGCAGGGCGTGACCGAGGTGGGCGCTACGGTTCGGGTCAAGAACGTCGATCTGGCGGAGGACGCGACCATCCTGGACGTCAGCATCTCGTTCGCCAGCGACATGACGAACAATGTGCAGATGGCGACCAACGCCACCTATATCGAACTGCCCAACGGCCAGAAGCTGCGTCTGAAGCCGCCCGAGGGCAATCCGAACATGAACATCGTCAAGGGCGACACCATGAACGGCCGCCTGGTGTTCATGGGCGCGGTGCCGGCCGGGGTGAACCAGATCTCACTCGTATTTAACGAAGGCTCGACGTCGGACAGCATCATCGGTCCGTTTCTGCGTATGACCATCCCGCTGACGGCCCAGGCGGCCCAGAATCCGACATCCCAGAACCCGACGACCGGAGCGGCCGGATGACGGGACGACACGCGCCCGCCATGGCGGCGGCGCTGTTGGCCGCAGGATTGACGCCCTGCGTCGCCTCGGCCCTGACGGTGCGGCTGATGAGCGGCAGCGCCATCGGCCTGCGCTCAACCTTCGAAAAGGACATGGCCGCGCCCCGGTCCACCTTCGCCAAGTCGGGGCCGGACAGCGCGCTGGAAAGCGTGTTCGTCTCGTCCGAGGTCGCGCCCGAACGGGTCGAGACCACCCGCAGTCTGCTGAGCGAGCTGAACGCGCGGCGCACCGACGGGGTGATCGTGATCGACCTGCCGGCCGATGTTCTGTTCGACTTCGACAAGGCGACGATCCGGCCGGACGCCGAGCCGGCCCTGACGCGGGCGGCGGAACTGCTGAAAAGTTATCCGCAGGCCCAGGTCAGCATCGGCGGCCATACCGACGCCAAGGGCGACGACGCCTATAACGAAGGGCTGTCGCTGCGCCGCGCGCGGGCGGTGGCGGCGCGGCTGCAACGCGAGGCCGGGCGCACCCTGGGCGCCGAGGGCTTTGGCGAGCGGAGGCCCGTGGCTCCCAACGTCAGGCCGGACGGCTCCGACGATCCCGACGGGCGTCAGAAGAACCGCCGCGTCGAGATCCGCATCACGCCACGCGCGGGAGGCTGAGCATGGCCTTGATCCCTTGCCCCGCCTGCGGGCGTCAGGTGTCTGAGGCGGCGATCGCCTGTCCCAACTGCGGCCATCCGATCGCGGGCGACGCGGCGCGGCCGTCGGGCACGTTCAAGGAGGCCCTGACACGACCCGATGCGGTCAAGAGCGGGATCACCGTCCTGGGCGTCTTCGTCGCCGCGCCGTGGATCGCGCGCGTGCTGGCGGTCATCGCCTTCGTGATCCTGGCCATCGTGGTGGTGGTCAACAAGAGCTGATCCGGCTCACGCCCGGTTAACTGCTCGCTTCTAAGGTGGGGGGATGGGCGATCTGGCAGCCATGATCGGGGAAGAGGCGACGCCGCCGCCGCTGCGTGCGCGCCGGGCGCTGCTGAAGCGTCTGGCCGACGTCGTGTCGCTGCCCGCCAGCCGCATCAACGCCTTCGAGCGGGCGGTGACGGGCGACCTGCTGGTCGAGATGCTGCGGCTGGCCTCGCACGATGAGCGCAAGCGCGTGGCCGCGCGTCTGGCGCCGCTGGCCGAACTGC
>NZ_DAMBJX010000103.1:0-5765 GCF_032067225.1 Brevundimonas vesicularis
GCTCGTCAGGCTCATAACCTGAAGGTCGTAGGTTCAAATCCTACTCCCGCACCCAACTTCGTAGTATTTGCGCCGTCTTGGTTCACCAGGGCGGCGATCTTGCCTTGTACGGTCAAGCCAAACTTTCCTCGCTCTTCCAACGGCGTGACCACGACGGTTCCAATCAACTTGCGCACCAAGTCCCGTGCTTCAGTCGCTGCCTCGCTGTCGCTGCGAGCCAAGGCGCGCTCCAGCGAGTCCACGACGGTCCGGTGATGCTCGGCCACGCGAGGATGCAGGGCGACGACAGACGCCGCCGGTGCTTGGGCCAGCTCTGCTTCAATCTGGCTTCGCCGCGCTTCCAGCGCGTCCAGACGATCCTTGACTGCAGCGCCCGTAAGGACGCCATCGGCGATCTGGTCGGCCAACCGTTCGGTGCGGCGCTTCACCTCTGCAAGCTCACTGTCGAGTTTTGATCGAGTCTGGGTGATCCTACGCGCGTCATTCTCTGCTGCGAGCCTCGCCTCTTCGACGGCGAGCGCCACGCGTTCCGGCGCTAGAAGTTGGTTCTTGATCGCGGCGAGAACGCGCGCCTCGATCTCGGCGCTCTTGATCCCGCGGCCGTTCGTGCATGCCTATTTTCCTCGTTCTCGTCGCTATGAGCACATAAAGCGTTGGTCGGCGCCGCTTCGGATCATCGGGCCGCCACAAACTCCGCAGGTCAGTTTTCCGCTCAGTAAGTGCCGGGGCCGAACTGCTACGCGCGGGGAGGGCCCCCGTGACGATAAGGTGTTCTCCGCGTAGCGATGCTGAACTTTCGCCCAGAGTTCTTCGGAGATGATCCGAAGATGCGGCACCTCGGTCCGAATAATTTCTTCAGGATCCGCCGTTCGCGCCTGGCGCTTTCCTGTGCGCCTGTCCTTCACCCAGGTTTGACGACCAAAAACCAGGACGCCGCGATACAACTCATTATGGATGACCCCATTGCCGCGCTCGGCATTGCCGTTGATCGTCGACGCGTTCCAGCTTCCGTCGCGTGGGCTGCGTACCCCGCGCATATTCAAGTCGCTCACGATCGCCCGAGGCGATTGGCCGGCGGCGTAGCGCCGAAAGATTTCTCTGACGACTTCTGCTTCATCAGGATCGATATCGCGAAGGCCCCGGATCGGTTCGCCGATGGCGTCGACTTCTCGCCTGATTTTGTAGCCGTAGACACGGCCGCAGTATGATGACCGGACCGGACGACGCCTTGAAGGCCGCGCCTTGTCTTGCGGCCTGTCTCGCGCAGTTGGAGGGCGTTCATGGTGCCCATCAGCCCGATCTGAAGCTCGGATATGTCGCCTTCGGAGATCGTGCGGATTTTGACGCCGTGGAACCGTAGATCCTCGAAGAGTGCCGCGACATCGGCCTGGGACCGAGAAAGACGATCTAACGCTTCACAAAGCACGACTTCGAACTCGCCGTTCTTCGCGCCGCGCATCAGGCTGTGCAATCCGGGCCGGTTTGCTGCGGACCCTCCCGAGATGGCTGCGTCCTCAGACGTCGCGACGATCTTGGTCGCGTCCTTCGCTGCAAAGGATCGGCACGTCGCAAACGGATCCGCGATCGAAGCGACGTTTTGAAGGTCGGTCGAGTAACGGGCATATAGGGCTGCACGCATCAGCTCAGGCTCCGGGCGATGGAAGATCGCAACGGTGCATATCGAGCGTCATACGCGCAAGGATGCGGGCCAAGTCGTCGAGAAGGGACTCGGCGACTGCAACACGGCTGCTCGGCCAAATTCCATCGCACACGCTAATCGCGCGAGCGGTGTTGAGTATGACCTCAGTGGATTCGACTGCACAATCCTGCGAAGGGGGTAAGGCCGTAGCCTCGTCGCAGGATTGGCGATGACTTGTTGCTGGAGCGGTCGGGGTAAACCCCTCCAAACGGATACTGTTGGCTTCTGTTGAAACCTCTGGGGAATAACCCATATCCAAACCTTTCGATTAAAGTAAACGATAGTTTTGGATCGGTCTTACGGCTCGGTCAGAGTGCTAAGGCGTCGGTTAAGGGAGAGTTAACGCGGCGACGTGGGCGGGTTGAACAACTCAGACGGTCCACAGCCAAGGCCGACAGCCAAGGCGTAGACAGCTTTAATACCGACGTTACGTTCGCCGCGCTCAATGCCGCCGATATAATTTCGGTGGAGCCCGGCTCTGTCGGCCAGTTCCTCTTGGCTTAGGCCAAGCGCAATCCGCCGCGACCTGACGGCGCGGCCAAAACTCAGCAGTTCAGCGTCAACTTCCACGCAACCGCACTTGCGGCTGCCGCCCAATCTTCACTACACACTATCAGTGTGATTTGTGCGAGGGGTGTGATGGCTGATTTTGTCGATATTTCCGAGATGAGTTCCGAACTGCAGCTCATGATCGGAACAGGGTCGCATCTGGACCCAGCAGAGCTCGACCCGTTGATCATGCTTGCATCGCTTAGGGTTCTGCAGAACGCCACCCGGGAAGGCTTAAATGACGACGCACTCACGATCCTTTCGCTATTGCTGATGGTTTGGGTTAGACAGCTACGGGACAATCCCGACAATGGGGGTTGGTGAAGACGACCGCCGAGGATCTGGCCGACCTTTCAGGCTGGCGGTTCGAAAGGGTGCTCACATCCTTACAGACGCTGGCGCCGCATATCCTGATCGATGACCTCGCCCTGTTTGCTGAAGGGGATCTAGAGATTGGCTTGGCGCCTCTGCTGCATCAGGACGGCACCGACTGCAGCAATCTACTGACCCGGTATTGGACGGCTCACTATGTGATGAGAATGGCGCCCAAGCTCGAGGCTGCCGAGGAGATCGTCGCGGAGGGGTTGGCACGAGCAAACGACCTTGTCGGTCCCGGCGAGCGCGTGGCGAAGCTGAAGGCTCGTTGGGATGCCTATCGAGCCCAGCGAGGAGGCCTCGCTCACTACACGGTGTACGGGGCCGGCGCGGACCTGGCCGCTTTCGTGGATGACGTCTCGACGCTAGAGGGATTGCACGACGCAGTGGTTGGTCTGATCGACCCCGCCAATCATGGGCCGCTGACCTTTGCTCAGGAATGCGGCCTTCTTGCGTGTACCAAGCTTCAGGCTCTCGCGATCAGTGCGGCTGAGCTGCAGCTGAACCCAGTCGAGACGAAGGGCGTTCGACACTGAAAAGCAGGCATTCGGACGTGTGCTCTGGTCGCCGTGCCGCCCCACAGCTTCGGTCACACGAGATACTGCCGTGTACGAGAGCCACAGACTTTGTTGGGAGACGCCTGATGATGGACGTTCTTATATTCATGGCCGGTGGGGTCACCGCTGTGTTCATAGCCTGGTTGGTCAAGCCCATTTTTGGAGGGTTCATAGAAGGCATGAATGGCGGGACGAGCCGGCGTAAAAAGCAAGTCCGAGTAGCAGCTGGCTTCGCGTGTCGGTCGATGTATCGGCCGCGCGGTCCTCCGGCCCGGAGTATGTGCACGCCTCGTCGCGGTAGCCCTGCGCCTACTGCACGAGTGCAGCCGGATGAACGCGAGAGAGTTAGGTCAAGATGGCGTGCTTGGCTCGTCATGATCGCCGGCGCGGGCCTTTCGATCACAAAGCGCTCGCACCATTTTGGAGATCACCGTCTTGACGGCGAGGACAGCCACAATGGTGAACAAGAACACCAGGGCCATCTGCACAAAGTTCATCTGAAAGGCTTGCAGCTCAGCGTCGGTCACCTTCGTTCTCCCACCTGGTTGGGCAGCCAAATGTTCCATCTCGAGCGCCATCTGAAACACAGCCTAAAGGCCGCTAGCCCGTGCTCTAAACGATGGAACCAGACGACAAAAAACGTCTAACCCCAGTGGGGGCCATTAGGAATATCATCCTGTGAAGGATGATGCACACCTTACGCACACCTGCGGTAGGATTAGGTTATTGTAAAGCAACAAGAAAAATCGGGCGCAAAATGGGTTATGGGTAACCCAGAAATCTGCAGGGCTGATTTATCGCAAGAAAACACAAGGTTGTATGGGTTGCGCGTAATCCATTTAAAGACACGTATCTGTTCGCCAGCTTAGCTTCGCCTAATCATGGCGGCAGGGGTCCTGATCATGGAGTGGCGATTTCGTGGTAACGATCCTGACAAGCCCTTAGGTCGCCCGTGGCGACTATCGGAAATCCCGCGTCTTTGGTCTGATCGTGTCTAGATGGAGATCGGGAATGTAGATGTCCCGAACCTTGATCGCGCGAGGGGGGGCGTCGCGCGCATCCGGCGACCCGCCGCGATGGAATTCGTCGCCGCGCCCGTGGGGCAGGGGGAAGGCCTCGCCCCGGTCGCCGACCGAGGCGAGCAGGGCCGATGCGTCGTGAAGTCTGGTCGCAACGATGTGGACGACCTCGCCTTCGCGCTGAACCTTGCCGTCGACGGCAAGCATAGAGGCCGACAAGACGATGCGGCGTTGCTGTTCATAGAGGCTGGGCCAGATCACCAGATTGGCGACCCCGGTTTCGTCCTCGATGGTGATGAACATCACCCCCTTGGCGCTGCCGGGCTTCTGTCGGACCAGCACAAGGCCCGCGACGCGCGTCAGCCGACCGTCGCGCATGGCCGTTCCATCGGCGCAGGTCATGACGTGCCGGGCCTGCAGATCGTCGCGCAGGAAGCTCAGCGGATGGTCGCGCAGGGTCAGGCCGATGTGGCTGTAGTCCTCGACCACTTCCCGTCCCGGCGTCATCGGCTTGAGGCCCGGATCGGGCTCCCGGATTTCCGGCTTCTGTTTGTGGGCGTCGGCGGCGGCGAACAGCGGGAGGGGGGCGTCCCTCAACCCCTTGATGGCCCACAGCGCGTCGCGGCGGTCTAGTGAAAGGGCTGGGCGGAAGGCGTCGGCTTCGGCCAGTCGGACCAGGCTTGAGACCTGGGCACCGGCACGTCGCCACAGGTCGTCGACCGAGCGGAAGGCGCCGTCCGTCCGCGCCGCCAGGAGGCGGGCGGCGTCGCCATTCACCAGGCCGCGCACCATGCGAAGGCCGAGGCGGACGGCGAAGCGTCCATCCTCGCCTGCCGGCTCGAGGGTGCAGTCCCAGCGGCTGGCGTTGACGCAGACGGGCCGGATCTCGACGCCGTGCTGATGGGCGTCCCGGACGATCTGCGCCGGGGCATAGAAGCCCATGGGCTGGGCGTTCAGCAGCGCGGCGCAAAAGACATCCGGGTGATGGCATTTGAGCCAGGAGGAGGCGTAGGCGATCAGGGCGAAGGAGGCTGCATGGCTTTCCGGAAAGCCGTAGGAGCCGAAGCCCTCAAGCTGGCTGAAGGTCTTCTCGGCGAAGGCGGCGTCATAGCCGCGCTCGACCATGCCGCTGATCAGCTTGTCCTTGAAGTGGCTGACCCCGCCGGTGAACTTGAAGGTCGCCATGGCCCGGCGGAGCTGATCGGCTTCCGAAGCGGTGAAACCGGCGCATTCGATCGCAACGCGCATGGCCTGTTCCTGGAACAGAGGCACGCCCAGGGTCTTGCCCAGCACCTTCTCCAGCTCGGGCTTGGGATAGACGACGTCCTCCTTGCCCTCTCTGCGGCGCAGATAGGGATGGACCATATCGCCCTGGATCGGCCCGGGCCGGACGATGGCGACCTCGATGACCAGATCGTAGAAGGTGCGGGGCTTGATGCGCGGGAGCATGGCCATCTGGGCCCGGCTCTCGATCTGGAAGACCCCGAGCGTGTCGGCCTTGCGGATCATCGCATAGGTTTTGGGGTCCTCGGCCGGGATGGTGGCGAGGTCGAGCGCAATCCCCTT
>NZ_DAMBJX010000104.1:0-4599 GCF_032067225.1 Brevundimonas vesicularis
GCCATAAGCTGGAGAACCGATCCGGCCGCGAGGCGGTTCTGCTGGAAGTCGGGACGCGCAGCCCGACGATCACCCCCGCCGACTATCCCGACATCGACATGGTGCTGCACGCCGGCGTCGACGGCTATTTCCACCGCGACGGCTCGCCCTATCCGAAATACCCAAGAAGAACGTGACCACAGAATCCATCGACACCGGCCCCGCCGCCCCGCCCGTTCCGCCGTCTCCGTCATCTGGGGGGCCAGAAGGCCCGTCCAGCCCGTGGGGCATTCGCGACTTCCGCCTGTTGTGGTTCGGCCGCGTGGTGGCGGTGCTGGCGATCCAGATCCAGTCGTCGGCCCTGTTGTGGCAGGTCTATGAGATCGCCCGGCGCGATCATCCGATCGCGGAGGCCAGCCTGTATCTGGGGCTGGTGGGGCTGTGTCAGTTCCTGCCGCTGCTGGCCTTCACCCTGCCCGCCGGGGCGATGGCGGATCGGCGCGACCGCAAGCGCACGGTGTGGATCTCGATCCTGGTCGAGGCGGCCTGCGCGGGATCGTTCCTGGCCATGGCCCTGCATGGCAACCCGCCGCTGTGGGGGCTGTTGGCGGTCGCGGCCCTGTTCGGCGCGGCGCGAGCGTTTCTGGCGCCGGCCAGCCAGGCCTTCCTGCCGATGGTGGTGGGTCGAAAGGCCCTGCCGCCCGCCATCGCGGCCCAGTCCATCGCGTTTCAGACCGGCGCCATCGCCGGCCCGGCCCTGGGCGGGGTGATCGTGGGGGTGAACGTGCCCCTGGCCTATGCGGTGTCGCTGGGCATGTTCCTGCTGGCCGTCGCGGCCTTCATCCTGATCCGCACCAGCGGGAGACCTGCGCCCCAGGCCAATCCGCTGTCGCCGGTGGATTCGGTCAAGGAGGGGCTGGCCTATGTCTGGAAGACCAAGATCGTGCTGGGCGCCATCTCACTGGATCTGGTGGTGGTGCTGCTGGCGGGCGTGGCCCTGCTGACGCCGATCTTCGCGCGCGACATCCTGCATGTCGGACCGCAAGGGTTCGGCCTGCTGCGGGCGTCGTTCGGCGTGGGGGCCATGGTCATGGCCATCTATCTGAGCCGCTATCCGATCCGTCAGAACGGCGGGCGCTGGATGTTCGCGGCGGTGGCGGTGTTCGGCCTGTGCACCATCACCTTCGGCCTGTCGCGCATCGTCTGGCTGTCGGGCCTGGCGCTGTTCATCGGCGGGGCGGCAGACATGATCAGCGTCAATGTGCGCCAGACCCTGATCCAGCTGGCGACGCCCGATCACATGCGTGGGCGGGTGTCGTCGGTGTCCATGCTGTTCATCGGCGCCTCGAACGAACTGGGCGAGGCCTATTCCGGCGTCATGGTCCGGCTGCTGGGCGCGGTCGGGGCGGCGGTGTTCGGCGGGTTCGGCGCCCTGGCCGCGACCGGGGCCTGGGCGACGATGTTCCCGGGGCTGAGGAAGGCGGACAAGCTGACGTGACTCGTGATTGGTGAATCGCGAATTCGACAATCACGATTCACGATTCACAACTCACCCCGATCACCAGGCCTTGAAATGCTTCGACAGTTTCAGGCCCTGGTTCTGATAGTGGCTGCCGCTTTCGCCATACAGGCGGCTGGGGCGTTCGGTCAGGGGCTCGTAAACCAGGCGGGCGACGATTTGGCCGTGTTCCAGCAGGAACGGCGTGTCGTGGGTGCGGACTTCCAGCACGCCTTTCGAGCCTGCGCCGTGCGCCTCGTCGGTGCCGAAGCCGGGGTCGAAGAAGCCGGCGTAGTGGACGCGAAACTCGCCGACCGACGGATCGATCGGAGTCATCTCGGCGGCCTGGTCAACCGGGATTTCGACGTCGTCGGACGAGGCCAGGATGTAGAACTCGCCCGGATCCAGCAGCAGTTCGCCACGGCGTAGGCTCAGCGGCTCCCAGAAGTCGCGCGGGTCGTGGCCGTCGATGTGGTCCAGATCGACCACGCCCGCATGGCGACGCCCGCGGAAGCCGACGATGTCGCCGCCCTGCAGATCGACGCCGACCGAGCGGGTCTCCAGCTTGGGCGGATCGCCGGCCTTGAGCCGCAGCTGGTTCAGGCGCGTGCCGGGACGGACGAGGATGGAGAAGGTCTGGGGCGCGACTTCCATATAGAGGGGGCCGTCATAGCCTTCGGCCACATCATCGAAGCTGGCGCCCTGATCGGTCAGCAGGCGCACGAAGACATCGACGCGGCCGGTCGAGCTTTTCGGGTTGGCGCGGGCGATCAGGCCCTGCGGCAGTTTCAGCCGCTCCTGAAGGCGCACGATATAGACGCAGCCCTTTTCCAGCACGACGCCGGCCTCGGTGATCTCGATGGCGTGCATGGCCACGTCGGCGATGCGGTCCTCGACCTTGCGCCGGCCGGGCAGGAAGGAGGCGCGCACGCGCCACGCCTGATCCGACAGCCGCAGATCCAGGCTGGCCGGCTGGACCTGGTCGTGGTCGAAGGGCGTGTCGGACGTGACGGCGCCGGCGGCGATCAACGTCTCCATCGCCTGGGCGGGCAGGATGCCGGGACGGGGCGCTTGGAAGGAACTCATGGCGTCTGTCTCACACGGTTTTCACGACTTGTCTCCAAGTCGCGCTTGCAGCCCGCGCGCGGCGGGGCGAGCATATAGCCCATGCACGATGGTCCTGCCTATACCGCCGAGACGAACGGCATCCTGATCCGGGTGCGCCCCAGCTATCTGGCGGGCCAGTCCGATCCAGACGAAGGCCGCTGGGTCTGGGCCTACCAGATCGAGATCGTGAACCTGACGGGTTCGACGGTGCAGCTGATGGCGCGCCGCTGGACCATCACCGACGGCCACGGCCATGTCGAAGAGGTGCGCGGCCCCGGTGTCGTCGGCGAACAGCCGGTGATCGAACCGGGCGGCAGCTACGCCTACGCCTCGGGCTGTCCTCTGGGCACCGACAGCGGCTCGATGGTGGGCGCCTATTATATGACGGATGCGGACGGGCGCAGTTTCGAGGCGCAGATTCCGGCCTTTTCGCTGGATACGCCGGATGCGCGGCTGCTGCTGAACTGATCGAAGGGCGGATGGGGCTGCGTCAACCCGGATGAACCGCAGCCCCGCCCCCTTACGTCTCGCCGGCCGCTTGCGCGAACCGGCGAGGGGGAAGTCGGCTCCCTAAGGAGCATCTTTTTGGCGCTACGTTCGCGACGCGGTCGCTCGCGACTTGAGCGCAGTCGTGCGCCCTGCGCGAAATGCCGCGCTCAAGTCGCGCGAAGCGCGTTAGCGCTCTTTAGATGTAACGACGCAGGCTGCGGGCCAGGTCGGAACCGCTTTCCTTGGAGCCGCGACGGACTTGCGGCTGGTAGGCGACACGGGCGTGTTCGACGCAATAGACGCCTTCTGACGAGCGGCGACCGCAGAAGCTGAACTCGCGCGACGACGGGTCGCCGATCGGCCATTTGCACATGTGGGCGCCTAGCGTCATCACGGTCGCCGTGCCTGGCAGGTCCGGGATCGGGGCGGGGACGGGCGCGGCGGGTTCGACCGGCTTGGGCTGGACGGCTTCCAAACGGCGCGGAGCCGAAGGTTGCTGCGCCGGAGCGGCCGGCGCCGGGCGCGGACGCGCGGTGCGGAAGGTCGCGGCGACGGTGCGCGCCGGTTGCGACGGGGCGGCCCGGCCCGACAGGCCCAGACGGTGCACCTTGCCGATCACGGCGTTGCGGGTGACCCCGCCGCCCAGTTGTTTGGCGATCTGGCTCGCGGACTGGCCCTCAAGCCAGAGCTTCTTTAGCGCGCCTACGCGGTCGTCGGTCCAGCCTGCGGTCATGCCACCCTCCAGCGAGTTTGGATTCAATATCTAGGTCCAGGCTCCCCCTCCGGGGTCTTGACCTACAACTAATCGTAAACCAGCCGTTAAGAGACGCAAGATGTGCGAATCATCCTGTCCACAGAAACCAGATATTGAATCATCGTTAAGGTTAAGGCGGCGCCGTCGTTTTCGGGACGATCTCGCCTGATCTCTTGCGAAGCGCGGCGGTCGAGCGCATCTGGCGGGCCATGACCGATACGCCCGATCTGATCTCCACCCGGCCTGCCGGCCTGCCGCAGCCGCGTCGCTATCCGGGGATCAACTGGATCGGGGTGCAGACCCTGTATCTGCGCGAGGTGCGGCGCTTCTGGAAGGTGGGCGCCCAGACGGTGGCGGCGCCGGTGGTCACGACGCTGCTCTATATGCTGGTGTTCGTGGTGGCGCTTCAGAACGCGCGGCCGCCGCTGCACGGCACGCCGTTCGCCCTGTTCGTCGCGCCCGGCCTGATCATGATGGCCATGTTGAACAACGCCTTCGCCAACGCTTCGTCCAGCCTTATCCAGGCCAAGATCATGGGTACCGCGACCGACTTTCTGACCCCGCCGCTCAGCCCGCTGGAGCTGACGCTGGGCTTTACGCTGGGCGCCGCGACGCGTGGGCTGGCGGTCGGTCTGGTGACGGCGATCTGCGTGCTGCCGTTCGCGCCGCTGGGCATCGCCAACATCTTCGCCATCGTCTGGTTCGCCCTCGCCGCCTGTTTCATCATGGGCATGACCGGGGTGCTGGCGGGGCTGTGGAGCGAGAAGTTTGA
>NZ_DAMBJX010000105.1:0-4581 GCF_032067225.1 Brevundimonas vesicularis
AGGGGACGTGTCCGCACTGTGGCCATGTCGGCGCGCGCGGCGACCAGTGCGACAACTGCGGACGCCTGCTGGATCCGACCGACCTGATCGATCCCTATTCGTCAGTGTCGGGCTCCAAGAACCTGGAGGTGCGCGATACGCGTCACCTCTATCTGCTCCAGACCAAGATCGAGCCGGAGATCCGCGCCTGGGTCGATGGCAAGACGGGCTGGCAACAGCTGGCCAAGTCCATCGCCTACAAACATCTGGACGAGGGGCTGATCGACCGGGGCATCACCCGCGACCTGGCCTGGGGCGTGCCGGTGACCAAGGATGGCTTCCCGCGCCCGGGCATGGAGGACAAGGTCTTCTACGTCTGGTTCGACGCCCCGATCGAGTACATCGCCGCGACCGAGCAATGGGCCGAGGCGACGGGCGGATCGTGGCGTGACTGGTGGCGTCTGGACGAAGGGGCGGACGACGTTCGCTATGTCCAGTTCATGGGCAAGGACAACGTGGCCTTCCACACCGTGTCGTTCCCGGCAACCATCATCGGCTCGGGCGAGCCGTGGAAGACGGTGGATCAGCTGAAGGCGTTCAACTGGCTGAACTGGTACGGCGGCAAGTTCTCCACCAGCCAGAAGCGCGGCGTCTTCATGGATCAGGCGCTGGAGCTGCTGCCGGCCGACTACTGGCGCTGGCGACTGACGGCCTATGGACCGGAGCACGCGGACTCGGCCTTCACCTGGGAGGACTTCCAGGCTTCGACCAACAAGGACCTGGCCGATGTGCTGGGTAACTTCGTCAACCGCATCGTCAAGTTCGCGGAATCCAAGTTCGACGGCGTGGTGCCCGAGGGCGGCGAGGCGGGACCGGTCGAAATCCAGCTGGAGGCCGACATTAAGGCCGCCGTCGCCGAGGCGACCGAACAGCTGGAGGCGATGGAGTTCAGAAAGGCCGCCGTCGCCATCCGCGCCGCCTGGGTGTTGGGCAACGAGTATTTGCAGGTCGCGGCGCCCTGGACGGCGCTGAAGACCGATCGCGACCGCGCGGCGGTCGGGGTGCGCACGGGTCTGAATCTGGTCGCCCTGTTCGCGCGTCTGGCCGCGCCGATCCTGCCCTTCACCGCGCCCAGGATCGCGGCGTCGGTTGGGGTGGAGGACCTGAGCTGGCCCGGCGCCGACGAGGATCTGCTGAACCGTCTGCCTGTGGGCGGCAAGGTCGAAGCTCAGGGCGTCTTGTTCGCCAAGATCGAGGACGCCCAGGTCGCGGAGTGGTCCGAACGCTTCGGCGGCGCGGACGCCTGATCCGAAGGGGATAAGCGATGACGCCGACCCTGACGTCCCTGACCGACGAAGTGCGCGCCGCCATTCGTGAGCGGTTGGCGCGCACGGGGCGGGCGCAGATCGACGGCGTCCTGGCCCCCACGGACGCGCAGGCGCTCTACGACGCGGCGACGCGCGTCGATTACAATGTCGTGACGCGACGCGGGACCGGCCATGTCGATCTGCCCGCCGCCTGGCTGGCTTCTCTGACGCCGGATCAGAAACAGGCGCTGGGTCAGGCGGTGCAGGCCTCGGCCCAGACCGACTTCCAGTATCTGTACGACAATCACCCGATCTACGATCTCGTCCAGGCGGGGCAGGCGGCGCCGGTGTGGGCCGATCTGTTGGCCTTCCTGAACGGCGAGGCCTTCCTGGGTCTGATGCGGAACGTGACGGGCGAGCCGCGGCTCGCCCTGGCCGATGCGCAGCTGACCCGTTATCGCGCCGGTCATTTTTTGACCGAGCATGACGATCACGCCGAGGGCAAGAATCGCTTCTTCGCCTATGTGCTGAACCTCACGCCGGTCTGGCGGATCGAGTGGGGCGGCCTGCTGGCCTTCCATGGCGCCGACGGCAATGTGGCGGAGGCCTTTACGCCGCGCTTCAACACCCTGAACCTGCTGAAGGTGCCGACGCCCCATTCGGTGACGCAGGTCGCCCTGTCGGCGGCGGCGGACCGGATTTCGGTCACCGGCTGGCTGCGCGGTCGCTGATCAGTCCTGCTCGGCGAACACGACCGGAAGCCCCGCCGCATTCCAGGCCTGGATGCCGCCGGTCAGGTTGAACAGCGGTTGGCCGTCGGGACCGGTCGGGCCGACGAAGGCGCAGACCTGATGGCTGCGGCCGCCCTTCAGGCATTGAACGATGATCTTCTTGTCGGCCGGAAGGTCCAGCGCCTCCCATGCGGCGGGCATCTGGCTTAGCGGGGCCAGGATCGCGCCGTCGATGCGGGCGGCGGCGAACTCGTCCGGCTCGCGCACATCGATCAGCACCGCTTCGCCCGCCTGCAGCCAGGCGGCGGCCTCTTCGACGGTGACCGTGGCGACGGTCATGGCGCGACCGTCGGTTCGGCGGGCGCCGGCGTTGGGCTGTCCTCTGTGCGCTTCTGGCCCAGATGTTTGGCCGCTTCCTCGGGACCGATCTCAAGGAAGGCGGGGGCCGAGGCGTTGAACTCGTCCATATGGCCGGTGCGCACCACCACTTGACGGGCGCCGTCCCAGATCATGTGCAGGGCGACATAAAGGACGACGACCAGACCGATGTAGCCGATCCAGCTGAAGCGGTGCAGAAGCTTGGCGATATAGGTGGCGGCGACGCCCATCAGGGCGATCGACAGGACCAGGCCGAAGACCATGATCCAGGGGTGTTCGTGCGCGGCGCCGGCGACGGCCAGCACATTGTCCAGCGACATGGTGATGTCGGCGACCATGATCTGAAGCAGGGCGGCGCCGAAGCTCTTGCGCTTCAGGCCCAGTTCCTCGGGCGACGGTCCAGAGCCGTGCTCGATGCTCATGGCCAGTTCGAGTTCCTTTTCGGCCTCGGCCTGGTCATGCGTCGCCTGCTCGCGCAGTTCGCGCCACATCTTCCAGCACACCCACAGCAGCAGCAGGCCGCCGGCCAGCAACAGGCCGACCAGAGCCAGAAGCTGCACAGTGATCAGCGCAAAGCCGATTCGCATGACGACGGCGGCGGCCAGGCCGATCAGAATGGCCTTCTTGCGCTGGTCCTGGGGCAGGGCGGCGGCGGCCAGGCCGACGGCGACGGCGTTGTCGCCGGCCAGGACCAGATCCATCAGCAGGACCTGGCCCAGGGCCGTGGCCTGACTAGCGAGTTCGGGAGACGAGAGGAATTCCATTTCCGCTCCTTAGCCTCGGTGCGGCGTTCTGTCAGCCGCGTTGCGCGCGCGCCGCTTCATAAAGCGCGACCGCCGCCGCGTTGGACACGTTCAGGCTCTCGAATCCGCCGGGCATGGGGATCTTGGCCAGGACGTCGCAATGTTCGGCGACCAGACGACGGATGCCGTCGCCTTCGGACCCCATGACCAGAACGGTCGGCTGATGATCCAGCGCTTCTTCCAGCGTCTGTTCGCCCGTTCCGTCCAGGCCGACCGCCCGCCAGCCCAGATCGGCCAGCCGCTCCAGCGCACGGGACAGATTCGTGACGCGGGCGTGGGGCAGGCGTTCGGTGGCGCCGACGGCCGCCTTGGCCAAGGCGCCGGCGAGGGCCGGAGCGTGACGGTCCTGAACGATGATTCCCCGCGCGCCGAACGCCAGGGCAGAGCGGAAGATGGCGCCGACGTTCTGGGGGTCGGTCAGCTGATCCAGCATGACGATGACGCCCTCAGCCGGATCGGCCAGCTCTTCCAGCGATACGCCTTCCAGCGGCTGGACCTTGAAGGCCAGCCCCTGATGCACGGCGCCGGGGGGCAGCATCCGGGTCAGGGCCTGGATATCGACCACCTCGATCTTATGGCCGTTTGCGAGAGCATTGTTCTCGATCTCGGCGGCGCGCTCGGCCGTGGCCAGCAGACGACCCATGCCGCGACGGGCGGGATTCGCCAGAGCGGCCAAAACCGGATGTCGGCCCCACAGAAAATTATCGGCGTCCGACTTGCCCCGATCGGGCGAACGGGGCTGGCGAGGAGTTTCCTCGCGCCGGCCAAACCCTTGCGCAGCGGGCTTCTGGACCTTGTCGCGGGGGCCATCGGGACGGTTTCCGAAGACCGGTTTTTTACCGCTTTTACGGTCGTTGCGTTCTGATTTCGACGACACTATAAGACGCCCTCCGATTTGGAGCCCCAAGGGCTTTCGGGTCTGGGCGCCCCCTCTATCCTAGAGGAGGCGACAAGCCGAAGGCTTTTGTTTCGTCCCGCTTCTTTATGGGCGGAAACGAGGGGTCCGACGGTTCGACAAGGCGCGCTGGGGGAATGTCCCGAGTGGCAAAGGGGGGGGACTGTAAATCCCCTGCGTAAGCTTCGAAGGTTCGAGTCCTTCTTCCCCCACCACGCGCCTTGACGGATACGACGGATCAGGACGACGGAGAGGAACCGGCTGCGGCGTTCCGAAAGAACTTCCGCAGTCTCCGCGCGGGTATAGCACAATGGTAGTGCAGCAGCCTTCCAAGCTGAGGATGTCGGTTCGATCCCGTCTACCCGCTCCAGGTTTTTAAAAGATCAGCATCGCGCCCCTCCGCTGACGGACCCGGGCCATCAGGAGTTTGGCCATGGCCAAGGAAAAGTTCGAACGGACGAAGCCGCACTGCAACATCGGCACGATTG
>NZ_DAMBJX010000106.1:0-4575 GCF_032067225.1 Brevundimonas vesicularis
CTGGCTGATCTCATTGGCCGAGCGTTCGATCTCGCCCATGGCCGCGACGGCCTTCTGGACGACCACGCCGCCGGTCTCGGCCTGGGTCCGCCCCTGGGTGACGACGGTGTCGGCGGCCTGGGCGTTCTCGGCCGTCTTGCGCACCGTCGCGGTGATCTGGTCCAGCGCGGCGGCCGTCTCTTCCAGACTGGCGGCCTGTTGTTCGGTGCGGCGTGACAGATCCTCGGCGGCGCTGCCGATCTCGTGTGCGCCCGACTGCATCGACCCGGCGTTGACGCCGATTACGCCCAGCGCCTGATCCAGCGTCGCCATGGCCTGGTTGAAGTTGTCGCGAAGGACGGCGTAGTCGCCCGGGAAGTCGTCCTGGATGCGATAGGACAGATCACCGGCGGCCATGGCCGACAAGCCCCTGGCCGTGCCTTCAACGACGGCGGCCTGGACCTGGGCGGCCTGACGATCGGCCTCGGCGCGGCGCTCACGCTCTTCTTCGACGGCGGTGACGTCCGTGGCGAACTTGACCACCTTGTAGGGGCGGCCGTCGCTGTCCAGGATCGGGTTGTAGCTGGCCTCGATCACCACCCGCTGGCCGCTCTTGCCGTAGCGCACAAACTTGTCCGCCACGAACTCGCCGGCGTTCAGCTTTCGCCACAACTCGGCGTAGGCCGGTGTCTGCGCCTCAGTCGGATCGACGAACATCCTGTGGTGACGTCCGACAATCTCAGCCGGCTCATATCCAACCACCGATAGGAAGTTCTGATTGGCCTCCAGAATGACCCCATCGAGATCGAACTGGATGACTGCTTGAGAGCGACTGACGGCAGCCATCATGTTGCGCAGCTCGTTGAGCGTCTTGTCATCTCTGGTTTTGGCGAAAAGGCGCAATGCAAAAATCTTTCGTGCTGAGATGAACGTTAATGCCACATCAACACTTTAAATCAGGTGTCAGCATGGTTAGCGCGCTAAAGGCTCAACCTGGGGGAGAATATTCCTCTGCGGTCTAGCTTTAGCCGCCTTAAAGCCGCTACGCCGCCCGCTGGTTCCAAGAGGTCATATTTGTCGCAACGCCCGCACCTGCTGTCGTCAGATCAGCGCAGCGCCCTTCAGCTCGACGTCGCCATGACGCTGATGGTGACGGCTAAGCGATGGAAGTTACGTGTCGCCGATCTGTTCCGAGAGTCCGGACACACGGGCGCGCCGACCGTGGTGCTTTATTTCCTGGCGGACGAGCCCAAGGGCCTGACGCTTTCCGAGTTGGCGAACAGGATGGAGCTGTCCGGCGCGTCGCTGACCCGTCTGGTGCAAAGACTCGAGAAAGACGGCATGGTCAGCCGGCGTCGGATGATTGGAGACGGCCGGTCATGGCTGATCCAGATGGAGCCAGCCGGGCGCGCCGAAATCGAGGCGTTCGAGATCCATGCCGCGGCCATGCGCGAACGAATGTTTGAAGGCGTTTCGGACGAGAATATGGCTGCCGCACTTCGCGTCCTGAAGGCCTTGGCCGAGAAGCTGACCCACGGCCCCGACGCCGCTCCGGGGATCTAGCCCGCCGCCTCGCCCAGCGCCATCAGGCCCGCCTGCGACGGGCACAGGTCGGCGATGATGCAGGACAGGCATTTGGGTTTGCGCGCCGTGCAGGTGTAGCGGCCGTGCAGGATCAGCCAGTGGTGCGCCTTGGGCAGCCAGTCCTCCGGCACGACCTTGAACAGCTGAGCCTCGACCTTGTCCGGCGTTCCGGCATTGGCCAGGCCCAGCCGATGCGAGACGCGAAAGACGTGGGTGTCCACGGCGATGGCCGCCTCGATCCCCAGTTCGTTCAGAACCACCGAGGCCGTCTTTCGCCCCACACCGGGCAGGGCCTGAAGATCGGCGCGGTTCAGCGGGACCTCGCCCCCATGCTGTTCCAGCACGATGCGGCTCAGCGCGATGACGTTCCTTGCCTTGCCGCGATAAAGGCCGATGGAGGCGATGTAGGGGATAAGCCCCTCCTCACCCAGGGCCAGCATCTTCTCCGGCGTGTCGGCGACCTTGAACAGCCGCTCGGTCGCCTTGTTGACCGACACGTCCGTCGCCTGGGCCGACAGGGCGACGGCGACGACCAGGGTGAAGGGATTGGAGAAATCCAGCTCGGTCTTGGGCTCCGGCATGACGCCTGACAGGCGTTCGAAGATCGCCTCGACACGGTCCTCGTCGGGCGGCCAGCGCAGCACGGGGATGGCCGCCCCGGTCATCACGGTCGGGCGTTTAACAGGCTTGGCGGCGGGCTTTCGGGCCTTGGCGGGCTTCATGCCTCGCTGTCGTCCTCGGGACGATGCGGGTCAAGACCCAGGCCCTTGAGCGCTTGGGCCGTCAGGGCGGCGTCGGCGGCGCGCTCGCCCTCCATCCAGGCGCCGTGGGCCGTGCCGTAATAGACCGGCGCGGTCGCCTCGCCGGCCAGGAAGATTCGGTCCTCCACCGACGAGCGCAGCTTGGCGCGGTCCGCCGCATGGCCCGGCAAGGCGTGGGAATAGGCGCCGCGCGACCAGGGATCGACCCCCCAGCCGCTGACCGTGACCGCCTCCAGCCGCCGGCGCATGTCCGATCCCAGAGCCGCGACCAGTTCGGACACGGCGAAGTCGAACAGGGCGGCCGGCCCCTGCGCCTCCAGCCCCCAGGCCAGGTCGGCGCCGAAATAGGCCTCGATCATCGGCCGCCCGAAGGGCCGCAGGTGATAGCCGCCGGTCTCGGCCGTATCGGTGCGGGTCCACAACTGGGTGTCGGGCTGGAAATCGCCGGCGCCGCGCACGGTCATATGAACCTTGGACGCCAGGCCCAGCGGCACGCCCGTCGTCGCCTCGAGCAGGGCCGGAACCGGCGGATCGATGCGGATCGTCTCGCTGGAGATCAGGCTGTTGGGCACGGTCAGGATGACGATCCGCGCGGTCAGCTCGCCGCGATTGGTCTCCAGCCGCAGCACAGGTCCGGAACGGTCGATGCGGCTGACGGCGCAGTCCGTGATCGTGATGGGCGACACAGCCTCGCCCAGCCGCGCGATCAGGCGACCATAGCCCTCGCGCACCCGCCAGTTCACGCCGGTGTCGCCATAGGCGTCGTAATCCAGGCTGGACACCTCGGCGAACCGCGCGCCGTTCAGGGCGCCCGAGATGGCGTCCATGCGCGGGTTCCAGCGACAGTCGGGATCGAAGAAATCGGACGCCGGACGATCCTCGCCCACTCCCGCGCGGACGAGGGCCGCCGCCTCGGTCACCCGCTGGTCGAAGTCGGCGAAGGCCTCGCCGAACTCGGTCTGATCCGCGCGGGTCATCTCGTGGTCGAAGGCCTGGGTGCGCCAGGGCGGCGGCGTCTGGTCCAGCGTCAGCCCCTCGGCCTGGACCCGTCCGGCCAGCACATTGTCATCGGCCGAATGCAGCCAGCCGCACCCCATATCCAGCCCTTCGCGCTCGGCCCGGACTGTCCAAGCGCGCCCGCCGATCCGGTCGCGGGCCTCCAGCACCAGAATCGACAGGCCGGGCCGCAGCAAACGGCGCGCTGCGGCGATGCCGGCGGCGCCTGCGCCGATCACCACGACATCGACCTGTGACGGCAGCGGCTGGGAGGCGGAGACGCGGGCGTTCATGGCGTCAGGACATACACGAAAACCGGTCGTGATCGGCGCCGTCCCTATCGCCTATTGATTTTTGGACGGCGGGGTCCATTTTAGCGCCGCTTCAAAACGCCGCACCTCCCCCGGATTTTCCATGTCGCCTGAACTCAAGAAACGCATGCCGCTATTCGCGGCCGCCCTCGTCGGCCTGGCCCTGATCGTGGGCGGCATCGTCTGGTGGGTGAACGGCCAGCGTTGGGAGAGCACCGACAACGCCTTCGTCCAAGCGGACACAACCCTGGTCAGCCCGCAACTGTCCGGTCGGGTCACCGAGGTTTTGGTGGGCGACAACCAGCGGGTCGCGGCAGGCCAGATCCTGGTCAAGCTGGACGATTCCGACCAGAAGGCCCAACTGGCACAGGCCGAGGCCAATCTGGCCGCCGCCATCGCCGCCGTCGGCCATGTCGACGCCCAGGCCGAGCAGGAACAGGCCACCATCGCCGCCCGAGCCGCCTCCGTCGCCCAGGCCAACGCCCAGGCCGGCCTGGCCCGCGCCGAGGTCGATCGTTACGGCAAGCTGGCCGAACAGGGCTGGGTCTCGCAACAGCGCATCCAGACCGAGCGCGCCTCGGCCGCCACCGCCGCCGCCAGCGTCCAGCAGGCCCAGGCCGCCCTGGTCGCCGAACAACGCACCGCCGGCGTGCTGGGCTCGACCCGCCAGCAGAGCGTCGCCGCTGTAGAACAGGCCCGCGCCGTCGTCGATCAGGCTCGCATCGCGCTGGAGCGCACCGTCATCCGCGCTCCGGTCGCCGGCGTCGTCGGCGCCCGCAGCGTGCGGCCCGGCCAGTATGTCAACGCCGGCACGCAACTGCTGTCGGTCGTGCCCCTGACCAACACCTACATCGTCGCCAACTTCAAAGAGACGCAGCTGGACAAGGTGCGCCTGGGTCAGAGCGTCGAGATTTCCGCCGATGCCTCCCCCGGCCGCAAGATCG
>NZ_DAMBJX010000107.1:0-3932 GCF_032067225.1 Brevundimonas vesicularis
CGGCCGACCGCCTCGACCATCTCGCCGATCCGGGCCGGCGCCGCGAAATCGATCCGCTCGCATCCCGCCGTGACGACGGCCCGTCGCGCATGACGGCTGGCGGCCAGAAAGGCGACCTTGTCGAGATGGGCCAGACCGACGCCGCCGAACAGGGTGCCATGGTGGTTGGCGTCGCCGGGGAACACCATGTCGATCAGGCGAACCCTCACGACCTGGACCTTTCCGCGCCGTAGTAGAGGTCGCGGGACAGTTCCTCGCGCACGATGTCGGCTCCGGCGCTCAAGGCGCGCAGCTTGCCGTTGGCGACGCGGCGCGACAGGGGCGCCATGCCGCAGTTGGTGGCCGGATAGAGTTTGTCGGCGTCCACGAACTGGAGCGCCCTGCGCAGGGTGTCCGCCACCTCTTCGGGCGTTTCGATCGTGTCGGTCGCGACATCGATGGCGCCGACCATCACCTTCTTGCCCCGGATCAGTTCGATCAGATCCATCGGCACGCGCGCGTTCTGGGCTTCGAGCGAAATCATGTCGATGCTGGAGGTCCGAAGCTTGGGGAAGGCCTCTTCGTACTGCCGCCATTCCGAGCCAAGGGTCTTCTTCCAGTCGGTGTTGGCCTTGATGCCGTAGCCGTAGCAGATGTGGACCGCCGTCTCGCACCTCAGGCCCTCGGCCGCCTTCTCCAGGGTCGCCACGCCCCAGTCGTTCACCTCGTCGAAGAAGACGTTGAAGGCGGGCTCGTCGAACTGGACGATATCGACGCCGGCGGCCTCCAGCTCGCGCGCCTCCTCATTGAGGATCTTGGCGAACTCCCAGGCCAGTTTTTCGCGGCTGCCGTAATGGTCGTCATACAGGGTGTCGATCATCGTCATCGGCCCGGGCAAGGCCCATTTGATCGGCTGGTCGGTCTGGGCCCGCAGAAACTTGGCGTCCTCGACGAAGACCGATTTGGGACGGCTGACGGCGCCCACGACCACCGGGACGCTGGCGTCATAGCGATTGCGAATTCGCATGGTCTTGCGGTTCTCGAAATCGACGCCGTCGAGGTGTTCGATGAAAGTCGTGACGAAATGCTGGCGGGTCTGTTCGCCGTCACTGACGATGTCGATGCCGGCCTGGCGCTGATCGTCGAGCGACAGGCGCAGGGCGTCCTGCTTGGCCTCGATCAGGTCGTCGCCTTGCAGCTTCCAAGGCGACCAGAGCGTCTCGGGCTCGGCCAGCCAGACGGGTTTGGGCAGGCTGCCGGCGGTCGAGGTCGGGAGAAGGTTTTGCATGCGGGGAGGCTCTGAAATCTGGAAACTGATCAGGCGGCGGCGAAGGCGGCCGACCATTGATCGAGACGGGCGCGGTGCGGCTTGATGAACCGCTCCTCGACGAAACGGCCCTGCTCGACGGCCAGCCGACTGCGCTCGTCGCGGTCGTAGACGATGCGGGTCAGCGAATAGTCCTGCGCCTTCAGGCTGGGCTGATACTGCTCGGTCGCCGGGGAGTTGGCGTTGTAGATTTCGGGCCGATAGATCTTCTGGAAGGTCTCCATCGTGGCGATGGTGCTGGCCAGTTCGAGGTCGGTGTAGTCGCTGGTGAGGTCGCCGACATGGTACAGGGCGAACGGCGCGACGCTGCCCGGTGGCATGAAGTAGCGGACCTTCATCCCCATCTTCGCGAAGTACCGATCGGTCGGCGAGAAGGCGTCGTTGGCGTATTCCAGGCCCAACACGGGATGGTCGAAGCCGGTGCGATGATAGGTCTTGTTGCTGGAGACGCTGAGGCAGATGACCGGCGGCTTGGCGAAGTTGTCGCGGTAGGCGCCCGACGCCAGAAAGTGCCGGAACAGCTTGCCGTGCAGATCACCGAAATCGTCCGGCACGCCGCCGTTCGGATGCGCCTTCAGGTGTTCGGGCAGAACCACGCTGAAGTCGTAGTCGCGGACGTAGGAGGAGAAGTTGTTGCCCACGATGCCATCGATCCGCCGGCGCATCTCCTTGTCTATGATCGCCGTCTGCAGGATTTCGATCAGCGGAAAGGCGTCGTCGCGCTCCGAGCAAAGACTCATCTCGACCGAGACGATCTGAAGCTCCAGCGCATAGCGATCGCCCCTCGGATTGTCGTGGTGCGCCAGCGAGTTGAAGCGGTTGTCGATCATCCGCAGGGTATTGCGCAGATTGTCCCGGCGGCTGTCGCCTCGCGCCAGGTTGGCGAAATTGGTCGTGATCCTCGTCGTCTCGGCGGGACGATAGTCTTCGTCGAGCGCGGTCCGCGTGATCCTGAATGTGAAGTCGGTGCTCGCCATGGTCTCTGCCGTTGATGCTGTGGCGAGACAGCGGACAGGGACGCGCGACCGCTCGCGCGCAGTCGTCCCGTCGCGGCGTTCATGCGGCCTGACCGGACACCCCGCCGGAGGACGTTATCTGTCGGGGCAGGTCTCCTGGCTCACGGGTCACGGCTTCAGGTCCGGCCTTCCCAACGTCCGAAGACGCCAGTGACACGAAATGGACCTTCGGCTCGCCGCTCACAGTTGCGGGGGCAGCGCCGGCATCACACCGGCTTCCCTCTTAGCTCCGCATCGCCCGGAAGCGACGCGCAGAACCTCGACCTTTTCATGAGACGCGCACCCGACGCCGAAGTCAAGAAACACATAAGGATATCCTTATGGCTTCTGTCGGCTTCTACCATCGCTCATGCTGTTCAGCTTTCCGGGGTCATGGCTGCACGAGCCCAGCAAACAGTGAACAGCATCTCTTTAATCTCGGTCTGCCACAGACGCCGCGGGAATTTCGTCGTCCGACAATACTGAGGCTGCGCGAAGGCACGGGCGAAGCCCACGAGTTGCTAGCTTATGCGCTGATAACGATAACGAATCCTCGACGGTTTGTTGGAGATTAGGCGCCTTAATTCGAGGCGGTTCTGTCAAGCCCGCAGATCGCGCTAGCTCAATCACTTAGGAGCTTGAACCCTCTGGGCGGCGCCCATCGGGCGCGCTGCGCGTTGTCCCGACGATGAAGAAGCCTTTCCGATACCCTACGACTCCAGACGGCCGCTACTTCGTGGTGCGAGGCCGGCTTTGGCGATGCGCCAATCCTGCCTTGTCGGCTGCGGCGAGGGACGAACTGGTGCATGATCTGATGTCGGCGCGCCGGGCGGTGCGGACGGCCCTGGCGGCTAAGAATTCAGATGCCCTGGCCGCATCGCGGCGGAGCGTGGACAAGGCCAAGGTGGGACTGGGCGAGCGGGGGGGCGTGTGGTGGAGCGACGGCTCACCGGATCTCAATCGGCGCATGGTGCGCAACACTCAGTATGCGGACTGGTTTGCTGGTTTGTCCGAGACGCGCGAATGATGACAGCGTTCAATCGTTTCGTTGTGGCTGAGGCCATGCGTTCGATACGGCCATGGCCGAAATAGCCGCCGCACGAAAAGATCCTGCAACTTCCTTCTAGGACGGTTCCGTCGCTCTGGCGGCCGAAACGACTGAGGGTACGAAAGCGGGCGCAACTCCAGGCTGACCACGGGGTTGAGCGAGGATGAAATCGTCGCCTGCCGAAACCGATCCTTCCGCTACGGGCCAACAGGTCCTCGTTGCAGGGCCAGCGCCCGAGCAGGACGACGGCAAGCGTTGGAAAATGCCGGCGGCGGCCGTGGCGGCTGGACTTGCTGAGATGAAGACAAAGCGATCGCAGGCCGTGGTGTTCATCGCGACCAGCGAACGTCGCGCCGATGAGATTGCGGCGGCCCTCTCGCCGATGGTGAAGGACGCCGAGGTGCTGGTCTTGCCGCCTTGGGACTGCCTGCCCTACGACCGCGCCGCGCCTTCGCGAGAAAGCATGGGGCGGCGGATGGCCGTCTTGGCCGCCCTGAACGAAGCCAGCGCAAGGCCCGTGTTCCTGGTCGCCTCGCCCGATGCGATCGTGCAGCGGACGCCGTCGCGCGAACGGATCAAGGCC
>NZ_DAMBJX010000108.1:0-3775 GCF_032067225.1 Brevundimonas vesicularis
TCGCGACCCACAGGCTGGTTCAGGTTGAAATCCAGACCCCACCGTCCACGGTCATTCAGGCGCAGGCCGCGACGCTGCGGCGCCGGCGCATTGCGCTGCGCCGCCTGGGCTTCCGAAAGGGAAACGGTGGATGTGCTTTGGGCAAGCGCCGACGTCGACGCGGCCATCGCCGTCGTCGCCATCATCACAGCCAGGAAACCACCGAACCGCATACCAAATCCTTCGAACCCCGCCATGAGGCGGCGTTTCAACCCTGAACCGACCTTATATGGTCGTGAGCCCCGCGATTAGACACCGGGTGTCTGCGCGGTCAACGCAATGAGCCGGCGATAACAAGGTTCCCGCGCATTGTTGTCGGCGTATGTGTCTCAGGCGTCACGGGATTCGGGCGGATTCCGGCGGAATCTCACAGGACCTTCAGAAAACACCGCGACGCGTGATGCGACTGGAACCGACTTCGCCTTGTCATCGCCCCTTTTCGCCGTGTTATAGAGCCTGGCAGTCGGCATTTCTCATGCCGTGCGCGCGTGCGGGCGAGGGCTCTCACGTCCCTGAGTTTACGGAGACTTCTCTTGATGAGCCTCAACAAGGCCTTGGTTCGGAACGTCGCGGTCGTGCTGGTCTCGGGCGTGGCCCTGGGCGCGTCCCTGTCGGCCTGCTCGAGCATTCCCTTCGTCGGCGGCAAGAAGTCTGCGCCCAAGACGAACGTGCAACAGGGCATCGGCGTCAACGCCTTCCTGTGGCGCGCCTCGCTCGACACCCTCAGCTTCATGCCGCTGCTGACCGCCGATCCGTGGGGCGGCGTCATCAACTATGACTGGTACATCAACCCCCAGACGCCGAACGAGCGCTTCAAGGCGACCGTCTTCATCCTGGACACCCGTCTGCGCGCCGACGCGCTGAACGTCACGGTGACCAAGGAAATGAAGGGCGCCGATGGTCAGTGGACCGCCGCCCCGGTCGCCGCCCAGACCGAGGCCGATCTGGAAAACGCCATCCTGACCAAGGCGCGCCAGCTGAATCTGTCGAACGCCGGCTAAAGCCGCGCTCGCTTTATTTCTAGGCGCTACCGCCCTTTGGGCTACTTGAGCGCCTACTGGTTTAGTTTCGTCAGACCTGCTGGGAACGCCGAAACGCATTACTTCTTGGGCGCTGTCGTCCTTCGGGCTAGTTGAGCCGGGAGGGCGTCAGCGCCCTTTCGACTTTCAGGACGACCGTGGCCCGTTACGAACCCAAGACCGCCGAACCCCGCCAGCAGGCCCGATGGGCCGAGGCTTCCGCCTTCGTCACGAAGGACACCGGCCGGCCGAAATACTATGTGCTGGAGATGTTCCCCTATCCGTCGGGCAACATTCACATGGGTCACGCCCGCAACTATGTGATGGGCGACGTGGTGGCGCGGTCCAAGCGCGCGCAAGGGTACGACGTTCTGCACCCGATGGGCTGGGACGCCTTCGGCATGCCGGCCGAGAACGCGGCCATGGAGCGCGGCATCCACCCGAAAGGCTGGACCTATTCCAACATCGCCAACATGCGCGAACAGCTGAAGCTGCTGGGTCTGTCGCTGGACTGGTCGCGCGAGTTCGCCACCTGCGACCCGGAATACTACGGCAAGCAACAGGCCTGGTTCCTGGAGCTGTATCGGCGCGGTCTGGTCTATCGCAAGGATGCGGTGGTCAACTGGGATCCGGTCGACAACACGGTCCTGGCCAACGAACAGGTGATCGATGGACGCGGCTGGCGCTCGGGCGCCCTGGTCGAGAAGCGCAAGCTGAACCAGTGGTTCCTGCGCATCACCGACTATGCGGACGACCTGATCGACGGCCTGAAGACCCTGGATCGCTGGCCCGAAAAGGTCCGGCTGATGCAAGAGAACTGGATCGGCAAGTCCAAGGGCGCGACCCTGTGGTGGGACATCGCCGAGGCGCCGGCCTTCCTGCCCCCCTCCCCCGAGGGCGAACCCAATCACGCCCGCGATCCGATCGAGGTCTACACCACCCGCCCCGACACACTGTTCGGCGCCAGCTTCCTGGCCCTGGCGCCCGACCATCCCCTGACCAAGGCCATCGCCGAACATCGGCCGGACGTGGCGGACTTCATCAAGTCTTGCGCTCAGACCGGCACCAGCGAAGCCGAGATCGAAAAGGCCGAGAAGCTGGGCGTGGATCTGGGCGTCCGCGTCCGCCATCCCTTCGATCCGGACAAGACCCTGCCCGTCTGGGCCGCCAACTTCGTGCTGTCGACCTATGGCTCGGGCGCCATCTTCGGCTGCCCGGCCCACGACCAGCGCGACCTCGACTTCGCCCGCAAATACGATCTGCCGGTGACGCCGGTGGTCAAACCCGACGACGCCGAGACAGTCGAGATCGGAACCGAGGCCTATGTCGGCCCCGGACGAATCTTCAACTCCGACTTCCTGAACGGCATGGACGTGGAGGCCGCCAAGGCCGCCGCGATCGCCAAGGTCGAGGCCGCAGGCCAAGGCCGCGCCGAGACCATCTATCGCCTGCGCGACTGGGGTGTTTCGCGCCAGCGGTATTGGGGCTGCCCGATCCCGATCATCCACTGCCCGTCCTGCGGCGTCGTCGAGGTTCCCGCCGATCAGTTGCCGGTGGTCCTGCCTGATGATGTGACCTTCGACGTGCCCGGCAACCCGTTGGCGCGTCACGCGACCTGGAAGCACGTCAAATGCCCGTCGTGCGGCGCCGACGCGACGCGCGAGACCGACACGCTCGACACCTTCGTCGATTCCAGCTGGTATTTCGCGCGGTTCACCGATCCGACGGCCGAGGCGCCGATCAACAAGGCCGCCGCCGACCGTTGGCTGGCTGTCGATCAATATATCGGCGGGGTCGAGCACGCGGTCCTGCACCTGCTGTACGCTCGCTTCATCACCCGCGCCCTGTCTGACGCCGGCATGCTGTCGGTGAAGGAGCCGTTCGCCGGCCTGTTCACCCAAGGCATGGTCGTCCACGAGACCTACCGCCGCGCCGACGGCGCCTGGGTCGAGCCGACTGACGTCGAGCTCAAGAACGACAACGGCGTCCGCTCGGCCCGCCAGCTGTCGACCGGCGAGACCCTGGTCATCGGCGACATCGAAAAGATGTCCAAGTCCAAGAAGAACGTCGTCGCGCCGGCCGAAATCCTGGAAAGCCACGGCGTGGACGCCGGTCGCCTGTTCGTCCTGTCCGACAGCCCGCCCGAGCGGGACGTGCAGTGGACCCCTGGCGGCGTGGAGGGCGCCAGCCGCTTCGTCCAGCGCGCCTGGACCCTGTTCGACACCTATGACGCCGGTTTCGCGGGCGAAGATAAGGCCAACGCCGAGCTGCTGCGCGAGACGCACAAGGCCATCAAGGCCGTGTCCGAAGGGGTCGAGGGCTTCCGCTTCAACTCGGCCATCGCCAAGCTCTATGCCTTCGTCGCCACCATTCGCGACAATGCCCGGGCCGGCGGCGACGCCAAGCGTCAAGCCCTGTCGGCGCTGGCCCGTCTGATCGCCCCCTTCACCCCGCACCTGGCCGAAGAAGCCTGGACGCGGCTGGGGGAAGACGGGATGGTTCTGGACGCGCCGTGGCCCGTGTGGGACGCTGCGCTCGCGGCCGACGACGAGGTGGTCCTGCCCATCCAGATCAACGGCAAGCGTCGCGCGGAAATCCGCGTGCCGCGCGGCATGGAGCCGTCCGAGGTCGAAGCCCTGGTCCTGGCCGACGAAACGGTCAAGGCGCGGCTGGAGGGTCTGAGCGTGAAGAAGATTGTCGTGGTCAAGGACCGCATC
>NZ_DAMBJX010000109.1:0-2897 GCF_032067225.1 Brevundimonas vesicularis
GACAGGGCGACAAGACCGGGATCCCAGCTGATGTGCGCCGGCGCTCTTATGGCGGCCATGCCCAGATAATGCATGGCGCCGACGCCGGCGACCGCGATCACCGCAGCAAGCACGCGCCACATCCGGCCCTTGCCCATCAACGTCGAGCCGATGGTCAGGCCGATCATGGCCAGCGCGATCCCAAGAGAGGCGACTGTCAGGAACGGATTGTAACGCACCGGCACACCGGCCACGAACCCTTGCATGGCCACGAAATGGGTCGCCCAGATCGACAGGGCGCCGATCATGACGGCTAGCAGGACCGCATGGCGGCGTCGATCGGGGTCGCGCCGACCCATCTTCTGCATGACATGGGTCGACACGCCCAGACCGGCCATGCAGATCAGCGCAGCGAACACCGTAATCCGCCAGTCGTGATCGTGCGCAATGCAATGGATGATGCGGTCCACGAGGCCTCCCCTTGGGTGTATGATAGGCGACAATCCTAAAGAAACCGTGCGGCGAAGCTTATGGGCGCCTCAGGCTGTCGGCACGCCGTCACAGAATCCGTGCAAGGATCGGAATCGTTCTTCAGTTCGAGGTCGCCCGGACCCATGCCTTACGAAGTCTCGCCATCGCCTGTCGCGCCGGTCTCCACCTCGCGGCTGTGGACGGTCGGCGCCAGCATCGGCATCGCCATCGTGACCCTGCTGGTGTTGGCGATTCTGCATCCCGAACTTGCGAACTGGCTGGTCGGCGGGGCAGTGATCGTGGCGGCCTCGGCCTGGCTGTTGAACATGAACGAGGCGGCCAGGGCTGAGCCGGCGGCCAGTCAAGGCGCTGCGACCGAGCCCGCCATCGACATGGTGACAGGCGATCTTCTCGACCGGGTGTTCGAGGCGCTGGATGATCCGGTGCTGGTGGTCAGCGGCGGCGAGCCGGACGACATCGCCGGGCGACGCATCGTGATGGCGAACGCGGCTGCGCGCGAACTTCTGCGCATCCAGCGCCAAGGCGCCTTGCTGGTTCAGGTGATCCGCGAACCGGGCGTGCTGGAGGCGGTTGACGAGGCCCTGTTCGGCGGGACGGCGCGCACAACGGATTATACGACGGGCGGTCAGCGCGACCGACGCTGGCGCGCCTGGACCCGTCCGCTCTCACTCGAAGCGTCAGGGAAGGCCGGGTCGGAGCTGGCCCTGCTGATCCTGCGCGACGAAACGGACTCGCGCCGCATCGAGATGATGCGCGTGGATTTTCTGGCCAACGCCAGTCACGAACTGCGTACGCCCCTGGCCTCGCTCAGCGGTTTCATCGAGACCCTGAAAGGCCATGCCCGCGAGGATGTTGTCGCGCGCGATCGATTCCTCGACATCATGTCGGCCCAGGCGGACCGGATGGGGCGGTTGGTCGCGGATTTGCTGTCGCTGAGCCGGATCGAGCTGAACGAGCATATTCCGCCCTCTGGCCGCGTCGATCTGGACCGCGCCGCCTCTGACGTGGTCGACGCCATCAGCGTTCTGACGCGCGAAAAGGAGATCGCCATCGCCCTGGATCAGGGTGAGGCGAGGGCGTCGATCAGCGGCGATCGGGACGAGATATTGCAGGTGGTGCAGAACCTGCTCGACAACGCCGTCAAATATTCGTCACGTAACGGCACGGTCGAAATCTCGGTCCGTTCGGATCTGTCGTTCGACGAGGCCTGGGCCTCGCGCATGCCTGGCGCGACACGACTGCCGCTGGTCACGCCGGACCGCACGGCGGGCGTCTCCTATGCCGCCGTCACGGTGCGCGATCATGGGCCCGGCATGGCGCGCGAACACCTGCCCCGCCTGACCGAGCGCTTCTATCGGGTCGAGGGTCAAAAGAGCGGCGAGCGGCAGGGGACGGGGCTGGGCCTGGCCATCGTCAAACACATCATCAACCGTCACCAGGGCGGCCTGGTGGTCGAAAGCGCGCCCGGCATGGGCGCCGCCTTCACCGCCTGGTTTCCCCAGCCGGTAGAGCGACGCTGAGGCCGCGACGGACGGTCGCTGTCACCCAACTGTCATCGACCCGTCGTAATCCGCTGACCATTCGCAGGCAGTAGTCGCGCCGCGTTGGTCCCGATGTTCAGGACCGTCGTCGATTCGCGCACGGCGCTTCGGACTTCTGAATGATCTGGATTTATTTGCTGATCCTCGTCGCCTTGAGTGCGGCCGCCTTCTTGGGCGGACGTACGTTGGCGCGTCGTCGTGCGATCGGCGCAAAGCCCCATTCCCGCCCCGGCCAGCACGGCGCCTATGCCCTGATCTGGGGCACCGCGCCGGCTCTGCTGGTCTTGATCCTGGCCTCGGTCTTCGCCGCCCCGCTTCAGCGTCAGTTGACCGCGGTCGGTACGCCTGATGCGGTCGCGGCGCTGGAGCCGTTCCGCCGCGACGCCTTCTTCGCCGACGCCCACCGCGTGGGTCGCGGAGAGGCCGCGCTGCAGATCTGGGAACGCCCGCTGGCCGAACAGCTGCCGGTCGAGGCGCGCCGCATGGTTCGCATCGAACGCACCCTGTCGTGGGGCGGCGGTGTCGCCGCCATCCTGGCCGCCATCCTGGGCGGCCTGTTCGCCCTGACGCAGATCAAGCCTCAGACGCGCGCCCGCAACCGGGTCGAGGGCTGGATCTACGGCGCCCTGTTCGTCTGCTCGGCCATTGCCGTCCTGACGACCCTGGGCATCATCGCCTCCCTGGCCTTCGACAGCTTCCGCTTCTTCCAGAAGGTGCCGGTTCTCGACTTCCTGTTTGGCACCCAATGGAGCCCGCAGATCGCCATCCGCGCCGATCAGGTCGGGTCCTCGGGCGCCTTCGGGGCTGTGCCGCTGTTCGCCGGCACCCTGCTGATCATGGTCATCGCCATGTGCGTCGCTGCGCCGAACGGCCTGCTGTCGGCCA
>NZ_DAMBJX010000110.1:0-2554 GCF_032067225.1 Brevundimonas vesicularis
CGTAGAAGCGGCCGTCGCGGGGCGCCGGGCTCATGGCGCCGGGCTTGTCGAAGGTGCGGAACTCTCCGACCATCACCAGCGGCAGGGTGGTTTCGAGCACGCGCGGACGCGCCGTCACGCCGTCGCCGACAAAGCCACGATCGACCAGCAGGGTGAAATCCGCCCCCGCCGGCTTGCACGCCGAGATCAGTCGCACCCCGGCCTCGCCGTCATGGATGCTCTGAAGCTCGACGAAGGGCGCGCTGGCCAGGCCCGGACAGACGATCAGCGCCTTCCTGAACTCCAGATCGCCCCCACTCCCCGTCTCGGCCAGCACCTGATCCAGTGGCGCGGGCGGTTTCGCCGCCGCCGCATCGGCCGCCGCGATCAGCCCTTCCTTCCACTTCAGCCGCTCGACCTGCCACACGCCCAGCCCGATCAGCAGGATCAGGGCCAGCACCGTCAGCACGGTCAGGATCCACGGGAAACGCTTCATCGCTGATTCCGATATTGCAGCCCGATCATCAGCCCCCGGCCCGGCCGCATCAGGGCCAGCGACAAAGCGACCACCAGCGGCAGCCAGACGATCAGATGCACCCACATGGGCGGATGGTATTTGATTTCGACGAAAAGGGCCGAGAAGCCGACGATGAAGCCGGCGATCTGCATGATGAAGCTGGCGGGGCCGTCGCCCGTCTGGATGGTGGAATAGTCCAGACCGCAGACCGTGCAGCCTGGCGCCACCTTCAGAAAGCCCGCGAACAACGCGCCCTGGCCGCACCGGGGACAACGCCCCCGCAGCGCCCAGCGAACCGGCGTATCGGAAACGACGACGGCGCGGGACGATTCCTCGTCCCGCGCCGCTGCGATGTCTTCAGGGCCGTCTTGGATCAACCGAAGACGACATAGACGAAGGCGAACAGGAACAGCCAGACCACGTCCACGAAGTGCCAGTACCAGGCCGCCGCCTCGAAGCCGAAATGCTTCTGCGGGGTGAAGTCGCCCTTCAGCAGACGGATCAGGCAGACCGCCAGGAAGATGGTGCCGATCAGGACGTGGAAGCCGTGGAAGCCCGTCGCCATAAAGAAGATTGAGCCGTACAGGCCCGAGTTCACGGCCTCTTCGTTGAAGAACAGCTTCTCGTGCAGGATGTGGTTGTACTCATAGGCCTGGACGCAGGTAAACAGCACGCCCAGGGCCACAGTGATGATCAGGGCGATCTTGGCGCCCTTGCGGTCGCCGACCTGGATCGCGTGGTGGGCCCAGGTGACGGTGCAGCCCGAGAGCAGCAGGGTCACGGTGTTCAGCAGCGGCAGCTGCCACGGCGACAGGACCTCGACGCCCTTCGGCGGCCAGGTCGACCAGGCCTTGGCGGTATCGGCCCAGGTTCCGACTTCCGGCGTAAGCGCCCGCGATTCATGGAACAGGGCCATGTCGAAGAACATCCAGAAGAAGGCGACGAAGAACATCACCTCCGACGCGATGAACAGGATCATGCCGTAGCGCAGGCCCAGCGACACGACCGGCGTATGGTCGCCCGCCTTGGATTCCTTGATGACATCCGCCCACCAGCAGAAGGCCGAGATCAGCACGCCGGCCAGACCGGCGAAGAAGACGCCCGGCTTGCCTTCGGCCAGGAAGTTCGCGGCGATCGGGCCGCCGTCCGCCGGGGCCAGGCCCTTCATCCAGATCACCGCGCCGATGAACATGATGGTCGCAGCGACCGATGACACCAGCGGCCAGGGGCTAGGCGCCACCAAGTGGTAGTCGTGCTGCGGAGTGGCGTGGGCGTCAGCCATGAATCGCGTCTCTTCGTCGGCCAGAGTCGGTTGTTATAGCGGCTATAGCGTTCGATTTTCCCCGACGCCAGAGCCACGCCGTCTTTCCGCCTTGTTCGGGCATGCGGACGGGGCTCAGCCCTTGCGGGCCATTGGATCGGCGGGATCGTCCGGGCTGTCGCCCAATGCGCCGCCCATGCCCATTCCACCGCCGCCCATCCCTGCGCCCATGCCGCCTCCGCCCCCACTACGGCCGCCCGTTACGCCGGCGCCGGCGCCGGCGCCGCGGCCTCCGGTCGAGGACGGGCGCGTCGGGCCTTGCAAGGGAATGTCCGGTCCGGTCGGCACGGGCGCCAGGTCCAGCGCCTGGCGGATGAAGTCGCGCAGCGAAACGACCAGATCATGCGTCCGCACCGGCCGCCCGGCGACCAGTTCGCGCGCCGCCTGCTGCGCCAGCCGCACCTGGTCCTCGGTGCCCAGCAGGATGATATCCGCAAGACTGGCCTCGACCGCGTCGCGGATACGCCGGGTCCGGTCCGACCCCGCCGTCGCCTCGGCGCTGAGATCCAGTCCCGCCTCGCCTTGCGAGACGCTGCGACGGCTCAGGTCGCGCTTGTGCGTCGGATCGACGGTCAGGTCGCCGGTGAAAGACCCGCCCAGCACCTTGTAGGCGGCGATCAGGGTCTTCAGTCGTTCGTTGATCTGGCGGTTCATCCGCTCGCGCCGTTGCTGGATGGTGAACATCATCACCAGCCGGATGCCCATACCGATCAGCGTCACAAGCGCCAGTCAGACCA
>NZ_DAMBJX010000111.1:0-2352 GCF_032067225.1 Brevundimonas vesicularis
CGGATCGCCAGATTTTGCCGCTTCGTTCAACGCTTACCCCGCACAGCTTAGCGATAACGCGCCATATTGAAATCGGTTCTCTCGTCGAGTGTCGTGAACTGTGATTGCAAGATTGTTGGCGCGCCGCCGTAATTTGCTAATCACCGCGCATGACAATTGCCGGCGTTTTCGCCACCCTTTCGCTCATGATGGCGCCCGCAGCCGACCAGCCCACCGTTCGCATTCCGCAGGGCGTCCTGAACGGACGCGCGGATGCCGAAGTGGCTGCGTTCAAGAACATTCCCTATGCCGCCCCGCCGACGGCCGAGCGGCGTTGGCGACCGCCCGGTCCCGCGCCGACCTGGCAGGGCCAGCGCGACGCCTCGACATATGGTCCGCTGTGCATCCAGGCGCCGCCGAATGGCGACCCCGGCGTCGGTCCCTTGCCGATGAGCGAGGACTGTCTGAACCTGAACGTCTGGCGGCCCATCAGTGCGGCTCAGCCCGCGCCGGTCATGGTCTGGATCCACGGCGGCGGCCTGGTGAACGGGTCGGGAACCGCGCCGCTGTATGACGGAACGAACCTGGCCAAGCGCGGCATGGTCGTGGTGACGCTGAACTATCGACTGGGGCGGCTGGGCTTCTTCGATCATCCGGCGCTGGCGGCCGGGCGGCCGGTGGGGGAGGCTGCGGGCAACTACGGCCTCATGGACGTAACGGCGGCGCTGAAATGGGTGCGCGCCAACATCGCGGCCTTTGGCGGCGACCCCAAGAACGTGACCATCTTCGGCGAATCGGCGGGCGGGGCGATCGTCACGCGGCTGATGATCTCGCCGCCGGCGCGCGGTCTGTTCGATCGGGCGATCGTTCAGTCCGGACTGGGGCGGGAGTTACAGACGCCGCTGGACCGCAAGGGCCCCTATGGCGCGCCCTCAGCGCGGGAGCGCGGCGAGGTCTGGGCCTATGGCGCGGGATTGCGAACGGCGGCGGATTTGCGCGCGGCGCCGGCCGATCTGTTCCTGACGCCTCCGCCGGTCTTCGCCAACGGCGACCTGACGCTGATCGACGGGCGTATCGTGCCGTCCACCGTCGAGGCGGCGTTCAAGGCGGGGCGGCAGGCCCCGGTGCCCTTCATCATCGGCAGCAACAGCGCCGAATTCTGGTGGATGCAGCCCACAGATCGCAACGGCTATGGTCAGATCGACGACGACATGACCTGGCTTGAGCGCGCCGACGCCGTTCAAGCCTATGGCGGGCTGGAGGCGTTCGACAAGCTGGCGATTACGGATCTGGTGTTTTCAGAGCCGGCCCGGATGCTGGCGCGGCTGCATACCAAGGCGGGCCATCCGGCCTGGCTCTATCGGTTCGATATCTCGTCGCCGCAGAATCCCGAGCCGCATGGTGGCGCGACCCATGCGATCGAGCGGCCCTATGTGTTCGGCACGTTGAACACTCTGCCGTATCCGGTCGAGGATCGGGACCGAAAGGCGTCGGAGGCGATGATGGGCTATTGGACCGCCTTCGCGCGCTCGGGCGATCCCAATGGCGTTGGACGGCCGCGCTGGCCTACGGCGACCCGTGTGGACACCCGGCTGATGAACTTCGGCAATCGGGGACCGGCCGTGACGCCCGTGCCCTTCAGCGCCAGGCTAGACCTGCTGGAACGGTTCCGCGAGCGGCCCAGGCCCTGAGGGCAAGCGTCAGCCGGCCGAGGTCGCGCCCGACTGCTTCTCCTTCAGCGTGACCAGCTCTTCCGCCATGGTCGGGTGGACGGCGCAGGTGGCGTCCCACTGCGCCTTGGTCAGGCCGGCCTTCACGGCGATCGCGGCCAGCTGGATCATCTCGGGGCTGTCGGGGCCGACGATGTGCACGCCGACCACGCGCTGGCTGTCGGCGTCGACCACCAGCTTCATCAGCACCCGCTCATCCGAGCCGGTGAAGGCGTATTTCATGGGCCGGAACCGAGTGACATAGACGTCGACGCCGTTCGAGCAGGAGCGGCGGGCCTCCGCCTCACTGAGGCCCACGACCCCGACCGGCGGCTGGCTGAAGACGGCGGTAGCCACGGCCTCGTAGTCGAAGTGCTGGGGATTGTCGCGATAGACGGTCTGATGGAAGGCGACGGCTTCGCGGATGGCCACGGGCGTCAGGTTCATCCGATCAGTGACGTCGCCGATGGCCCATATGTTGTCCGCCGTCGTCCTGGAATAGGGATCGACCTTGATGGCGCCTGCCTCATTCAGCTCGACGCCTGCGCTCCCCAGCCCCAAATCCTTAACGTAAGGGATACGGCCGGTGGCGAACATGACGACGTCCGTCTCCAGCTTCATGCTGTTTTCGAGGTGGTTGACCAGACCGGTGTCAGTCTTTTTG
>NZ_DAMBJX010000112.1:0-1662 GCF_032067225.1 Brevundimonas vesicularis
GCTGGACCGATGGTCGGCCGGGTGGCGCGGGCGGCGTCAGCCCGAGCGTCTCCATCGGCGGCGGCAGCAGCCGATATGGCGGCTATTCGGCGTCTGGCGTCGGCGTGGGCGTTGGTCTGAATTTCAGCGGACCGCAGCCGACCTCGACAACGTTGGAAGTGGTTCTGGGACGCGGCCAGAAGCCCGATCGTCCGAACGCCTATGACGCACGTTCGGTGCAGAGCTCCATCCCGCGCTGACCATCGCTTTCGGCGCGGGCGGCGTATATATCGCCGCACGATGACACGTTTTCTTCTCGTTGCGGCAGGTGGGGCCATCGGCTCCATGGCGCGCTATGGCCTTGGCCTCGCCGCCGGGCGGCTCGCGCCCAATGCCGGTTGGCCCGTGGGCACCTTCGCCGCCAACGTCGCCGGCGGTCTGATGATGGGTCTGCTCGTCGGCTGGCTGGCGTTCCGGGGCGGGGCGCAGCAGGAGATGGTGCGCCTGTTCGCCGCCGTGGGCGTGCTTGGCGGGTTCACGACCTTTTCGTCCTATTCGCTGGAAGCGGTACAGATGATCGAGCGCCGCCAGATCGGCCTGGCCGCCGCCTATGTGATCGGCTCGGTTGTTCTCGCCATCGCGGCCCTGTTCGTCGGCCTGATGGTCGCCCGCCGCGCCTTTGGAGTTCCCGCTTGACCGATCAGCCACCCGCAGCCGATGCGCCCAAGCGCGAAGTCCTGACGATCTATGTCGCCGAGGATGAGGACGGTATCCGCCTGGACCGCTGGTTCCGCCGTCGCTGGCCGCACCTGTCCAACATCCAAGTGCAGAAGATGGCCCGCAGCGGTCAAATCCGCGTGGACGGCGCCCGCATCAAGCCCGAAGGCCGACTGACCGCCGGCGCCGCCGTGCGCGTGCCGCCGATCCCCGACGACACGTCACGACAGGCGGGCGACGCCCACACCCTGTCGGAAAAGGACGTCGCTTTCGCCAAGTCGCTGGTTCTGTACGAAGACGACATGGTCATCGCCTTGAACAAGCCGCATGGCCTGGCGGTGCAGGGCGGGACCAAGACGAGCCGTCACGTCGATCGTCTGCTGTCAGCCTGGGGCGAGGGATTGGAGCGACCGCGCCTGGTCCACCGGCTGGACCGCGACACCTCGGGCGTCCTGCTGTTGGGCAAGGGGCCGGAGGCGGCCAAGCGTCTGGCGGGCGCCTTTGCGCGTAGACAAGCCAAGAAGACCTATTGGGCCATCGTCATCGGCAATCCGAAACCCTATTCGGGTCAGATCGACATGCCGCTGAAGAAGACCGGCATCAACGACTTCGAAATGATGCGACCGGCCGAGCGCAAGGACCCGCGCGCCGAACCGGCCGAAACGGCCTTCTCGACCATCAGCCGCGCCTCGCACCGGGCGGCCTGGATGGCCCTGCGCCCCTTCACCGGACGGACGCACCAGCTACGCGCCCATATGGCGGGGATCGGCCATCCCATTCTGGGCGATCCGAAATACGGCGACGAGAAATCGCGTGAACTGTCGGGCCCGCTGAAGCTG
Source organism: Brevundimonas vesicularis (assembly GCF_032067225.1). Taxonomy (GTDB): domain Bacteria; phylum Pseudomonadota; class Alphaproteobacteria; order Caulobacterales; family Caulobacteraceae; genus Brevundimonas; species Brevundimonas vesicularis_F. Next base: position 1,536 of record NZ_DAMBJX010000112.1, read on the forward strand.
CAACTGCACGCCCGCAGCATCGAACTGGACCACCCGCGCGGCGGCGTTCTCAAAGTCACCGCTCCCTTGAGCCCCGAGATGAAAGCCGGCTTCGCCCACTTCGGTTTCTCCGAGGACGAGGCCGAAG
>NZ_DAMBJX010000113.1:0-1649 GCF_032067225.1 Brevundimonas vesicularis
CCTGAACGGCCTGAAGCGCCTCCAGGCCGTCCTCGGCCAGTTCGGAGCTGCAGCCGAACATCTCGCACAGCGCCTGGGCGACGACGCGGTTGGTGGCGTTGTCGTCGACGATCAGGATGTGCGGCGCGGATTTCAGGTCGAGGCCCGACAGGTCCGACACGTTCGATTGCGCTTCCGCCTCGACCACGACCCGCGGCGCTGTCAGATCGAAGGCGAAGGTCGCGCCACGTCCCTTGTTGTTTTCGGCCCAAATCCGGCCGTCCATCCGGTCGATGACCTGACGACAGATCGACAGACCCAGGCCGGCGCCGTCGGGGCCGGATCCGTGGACGAACGGTTCGAAGATGGAATCGACGCGATCCGGCTCGACGCCGGGGCCATCGTCGCGAATGCGGGCTTCCATCCGAATGCGGTCGCCTTCAACCCAAGCCTTAAGGCCCGCTTCGACAACGCCGTTGCGGGCGAACTTCAGCGCATTGCCGATCAGGTTGTTAAACACCTGCTTCAAACGCACCCCGTCGATAACGGCCGCCAGTTCGGTGTCGCCTTCATAGCCGACGAGCAGGGTCACGCCGTCCTGAGAGGCGCGCGGCTCCCACATCGACTGGATGTCGTCCATGACGGCGCGCAGGGCGGTAGGCTCGGTCTTAAGCTCCAGTTCGCCGGCCTCGGCCTTGGACAGGTCCACCGCGTCCTGAAGGATGCGCAGCAGGGTCTCGGACGAATCCACGATGGTCTGGACGTGCGCGTGAGCCGCCGTGTTCAACGGCTGGCGGCGGAGCAGTTCGGCGACGGCCAGGACGCCGTTCATGGGCGTGCGCAGTTCGTGGCTCATGATGGCCAGGAACTGGCTCTTGGCGCGGGCGGCGGCGATGGCCTGGGCGCGGGTGTCGCTGAGGATCGCGGCCTGTTCGGCCAGTTCCGCATTTTGCTCGCGCTGACGCGTGTTGACGGCCTGCAACAGGGTGGCGGCGGTGCCCACACCCCAATAGGCGCCGTTCTTGGTGACGATGAAGCCGCGCAGCAGGGCGGCCGGACCGCCCTTCAGCATGATGTCGCAAAAGGCGTCGATGCGGACGCCGGCCTCGACCACGGCGGGCTCGGCATCCATGGCGAAGGTGATGGGGCGAAGGTCGTAAAGGGCGTGGCCGAAGCGGGCGGCGATTTTCTGAAGGAAGGCGGTGCGTTCGACCAAACCGACGGGACGGTCGCCATCGACCACGGGAATGACCAGCGTATCCGGCTCGCATTCAAAACGCGCCAGAACCTCGCAGCCGAGAGTCGTCGGCGCAACCGGCTTTGGACGCTCGGAAAGGGTCTCGATGGTCGGCATACTGCCTGGAACTCCTACTCATTGTGAGTAAAAGCCCAAATCGCTTGCGGATTAGTTAAGCGGCGTCGTCCAAGACGCAAATCCGCCTTTTTTGCTCAAGGGTTGGGTCTGGTGTATGAGGCCCGCCCGGCCCATCTGGGTCCCCATCCCTTTGTGCATGCGCGCGGCCGACCGGCCGACCGCAGATTCGTCATGAGCGTCATCCTGGAAAAGACCCCTACATCGGCCCTGGTTCTGTTCTCCGGCGGGCAGGACAGCGCGACCTGCCTGGCCTGGGCGCTGAAGCGGTTCGAGCGGGTGGAGACGGTCGGCTTCG
>NZ_DAMBJX010000114.1:0-1572 GCF_032067225.1 Brevundimonas vesicularis
CGAGGACGACGGCGTGGGTCTGCCGGCGCGCGACCGCGATCGCCTGACCGAACCCTATGTGACCACGCGCGAGAAGGGCACGGGCCTGGGCCTGGCCATCGTCAAACGCATTTGCGAGGACCACGGCGGCGAGCTGAAGCTGGCCGACGCCAAGACCCTGCGCGGCGCACGCGTGTGCATGATCTTCCCCCTGAAACCCCACGGTAAAGGCGGCGAGGGCGCGGAGCGCAAGCTCCAGACCCTGGCCGCCGAATAGCGAGGCAAGATGCGACCAACCGGTTCCGACATTCTCGTTGTCGACGACGAGGCCGACATCCGCGACCTGGTGTCCGGCCTGCTGGAGGACGAGGGCCATGCCGTGCGCGTCGCCGCAAACTCCGACGAGGCCCTGGCGGCGATCCGGGCAAGGAAGCCGTCGCTGGCGATCCTGGACATCTGGATGCAGGGCGGCGGGCTGGACGGGCTGGAGCTGCTGGAAGTGGTCAAGGAACTGGACCCTGACCTGCCGGTGGTGATGATTTCCGGTCACGGCAACATCGAGACGGCGGTGACGGCGCTGAAGCGTGGCGCATATGACTTTATTGAAAAGCCGTTCAAGTCGGATCGGCTCGTTGTCGTGGTCGAACGCGCCATCGAGGCGGCGACGCTAAGGCGCGAGAACCGCCGCCTGCGCGCGGCGACCATGACGCCGTCGGGTCTGATCGGCCGATCACAGGCTGCGCAGGCCTTGCGCAGCACCATCGCCAAGGTGGCGCAGGCCAACAGTCGGGTCCTGATCGCCGGACCGGCCGGCTCGGGCAAGGAACTGGTTGCGCGTCAGATCCACGAAGCCAGCCCGCGCGCGCGCGCCGAGTTCGTCGCGATTTCGGCCGCCGGAATGACGCCGGAACGTCTGGATGTCGAACTGTTCGGCGAGGAGGGCCAGGACGGCCGTCCGCGCAAGATCGGCGTGTTCGAACGCGCCCACAACGGCACGCTGTATCTGGACGAAATCAGCGACATGCCGCGCGAGAGCCAGAGCCGCATCCTGCGCGTTCTGGTGGACCAGCGGTTCCGGCGTGTCGGCGGAGAGCAGGACGTGCAGGTCGATGTCCGCGTCGTGACGTCGACCTCGCGCGATCTGAAGGCCGAGATCGCAGAGGGACGTTTCCGCGAAGACCTGTTCCACCGTCTGAATGTGGTGCCGATCCGTGTCCCGCCGCTGTCGGAACGGCGCGAGGACATCGCCGAACTGGTCGAATATTTCGTCGACACGATCAGCGCCTCGCAAGGGCTGCCCAAACGCATCGTCGGGGACGATGCGGTGGCGGTGCTGCAAGTCCACCCGTGGCCCGGCAACATCCGCCAGCTGCGCAACAATATCGAGCGTCTGCTGATCCTGGCGACCGGCGATCCGGCGGAAACGATCACCGCCGACATGCTGCCGCAGGAGGTGGCGACCTCTAACGGCGGGACGGCGAACCTGGGCGGCGAGCGCACCATCGCCCTGCCGCTGCGCGAGGCGCGCGAGGTGTTCGAGCGGGAATATCTGGCGGCCCAGATCATGCGGTTCGGCGGCAATATCTCGCGCAC